>CATPBY010000064.1 GCA_955652845.1 uncultured Terriglobales bacterium
AAAATCACCGACAAAGATCACCTCGCCATTCAGGGAGGCTCCAATGGCGGCTTGCTGGTGGGCGCGGCGTTGACCCAGCGTCCTGACCTGTATCGCGCCGTGGTCTGTCAGGTTCCGCTGCTGGACATGCTCCGCTACCAGAATTTTCTGATCGCGAAGTTCTGGGTCCCTGAATACGGCTCTGCGGAAGATCCCAAGCAGTTCGACTGGCTCTACGCCTATTCTCCCTACCATCACGTGAAACCGGGCACGGAGTATCCGGCGATCCTGTTCATGACGGCGGAGAGCGATAGCCGCGTCGATCCCATGCACGCGAAGAAAATGGCCGCCCTGATGCAGGCCCAGGCGGCGAATGGACAGAGCCGTGAACGTCCAATTCTGCTGCGCATTGACACCAAAGCCGGCCACGGCCAGGGCAAGCCCATCACCAAACTGATTGAGGACGGGACGGATATTTATTCATTTCTGTTCTGGCAGTTGGGTGTGAAACCGTAAGGGCTATGTCCCGTCGGCTGGCTGCCCCAGGTCTCGCCGCTTTTACCAGACCTCGGAATGAGCCGCAACGCCGCCAAAAGTTCAGTTGCCGGCGGAGGAGGCTATCGGACAAGCTGCATAGAAACGATCCTTCGCTTTCGCTCAGGATTTCGGCACGCGGCTCGGACGCCGCGTAAACGCCTCAAGTTTGACCTTCCTCATCTAACATGTTATAAAAGCTGGTTTTGTGTCGAGCCCGCCCGGGAAGCTGCACTCCCAGAACGCGGGCTTTTTGGCGCAGAACATCCGACGCGGCCAAGCTTAGCACCTCCTTTAAGTCTTGCGGTGGAAGCGTGTTCGGAACTCCGGCAAACGCTCCCCGGCGCTCTCAATAAGAGCGTCTGGCGGTTGCTGTGTGCCGGTCAGTGAGGCTCAACACGTAGTCATCCTTACTCGTTCTGATAGCGGAGGATTCCGATGCGCATCTGGCTCGCTGGCGTTGCGTCCCACGGATGCCGATACGCCCAGGGTTTTATCAAGACTGCGGCTGTAATGCTGGCCGTGCTGACGGTTAGCGCCTCCGCCCTCGCCCAGCAAACTCAGGAGGTCGGCGGCGAGGCGAACCTGAAACTTCCTGACCTCTCGCAGGTCACATTCCTGGGCATCGATGGCCACCGCCTGCTGACCATTGGAATTCTTTTCTGCTTGTTCGGTCTGGGATTCGGGCTGGCGATCTACACCCGGCTGAAGCATCTGCCGGTGCATCGAGCCATGCTTGAAATCTCCGAGCTGATCTATGAGACCTGCAAGACTTATCTGATTACCCAGGGCAAGTTTTTGATGTTGCTGTGGATTTTCATCGCAGTCATCATCCTGCTTTATTTTGGCGTGCTGCTGAAGTTTGAGGCGATGCGCGTCGCCATTATTCTTCTGTTCAGCGTGGTCGGCATTGTTGGCAGTTACGGCGTGGCCTGGTTCGGAATTCGCGTCAATACGTTTGCCAACTCCAGGACCGCATTCGCCAGCCTTCGCGGCAAGCCGTACCCCATCTACCAGATTCCCCTCGAAGCCGGCATGAGCATTGGCATGATGCTGATCAGCGTCGAATTGCTGATCATGCTTTTCATTCTCCTCTTTATACCGGGCGACTATGCCGGGCCATGTTTTATTGGGTTTGCTATCGGCGAGTCGCTGGGAGCGGCGGCGCTGCGGATTGCTGGCGGCATCTTCACGAAAATTGCGGACATCGGCTCCGATCTGATGAAGATCGTCTTCAAAATCAAGGAGGACGATGCGCGCAACCCGGGCGTGATCGCGGATTGCACTGGCGACAACGCCGGCGATTCGGTGGGGCCTTCAGCGGACGGATTTGAAACTTACGGCGTGACGGGCGTGGCTCTCATCACGTTTATTTTGCTGGGAGTAAAGAGTCCGACTGTGCAGGTGCAACTGCTGGTCTGGATTTTCGTGATGCGTGTCATGATGCTGGTGGCCAGCGCTGTTTCTTATTTTCTAAATGGCGCGATCGCCAAGGCGCGGTATGCGAACAAAGATGAAATGAACTTCGAGGCGCCGCTGACCTCGCTGGTGTGGCTCACATCGGTGGTTTCGATTGCGATGACGTACGTGATCTCTTCCATCATCGTTCCGTCGCTGGGTGACGACACTACGCAGTGGTGGAAGCTGGCGACGATTATTTCCTGCGGCACGCTGGCGGGCGCCGTCATTCCGGAGTTGGTCAAAGTCTTCACTTCGACCGAATCACGGCACGTCAAGGAAGTTGTGATCTCGGCGCAGGAGGGTGGGGCCTCGCTGGACATTCTCTCGGGATTCGTGGCGGGAAATTTTTCCGCCTACTATCTCGGACTTTCGATGGTCATTCTCATGGCCGTCGCGTACTACTTCAGTACCATGGGGTTGGGCGGGCTGATGATTGCGGCGCCGGTGTTCGCCTTTGGACTGGTAGCCTTTGGATTCCTGGGCATGGGTCCGGTGACGATTGCGGTGGACTCCTACGGACCCGTCACCGATAATGCGCAGTCGGTCTACGAGCTGTCGCTGATCGAGCACGTCTCCAATGTGCGGCAGGAGATTAAGGGAAAGTTTAATTTCGACGTCAACTTTGATCGCGCTAAAGATCTGCTGGAAGCGAACGACGGCGCGGGCAATACTTTTAAGGCAACCGCAAAGCCGGTGTTGATCGGGACTGCCGTGGTGGGCGCGACCACCATGATTTTTTCCATCATTATGGCCCTTACCAGCGGGCTCACGCAGAACGTTGAAAAACTTTCCTTGCTGCACGCTCCATTCATGCTCGGCCTGATTACAGGGGGCGCGATGATTTACTGGTTCACCGGCGCTTCCACCCAGGCCGTGACCACGGGCGCTTATCGGGCGGTGGAGTTTATCAAAGCTAACATTAAGCTGGAAGGCGTCGAAAAAGCTTCGGTTGCTGATAGCAAAAGAGTAGTTGAAATCTGCACAAAATATGCGCAGAAGGGGATGTTCAACATCTTCCTGGCAGTGTTCTTTGCGACATTGGCGTTTGCCTTCGTGGAGCCGTTTTACTTCATCGGATACCTGATCTCCATCGCCGTCTTCGGCCTCTACCAGGCTATCTTCATGGCCAATGCCGGGGGCGCCTGGGACAACGCCAAGAAAATTGTCGAAGTCGAACTGAAGCAGAAAGGGACCCCGCTGCATGACGCCACCGTCGTCGGCGATACGGTTGGCGATCCGTTTAAAGATACTTCTTCGGTTGCTTTGAACCCGGTCATCAAGTTCACAACGCTTTTCGGATTGCTGGCGGTTGAGCTGGCAGTGACGTTGACCGCAGAGCAGGGCTC
>CATPBY010000065.1 GCA_955652845.1 uncultured Terriglobales bacterium
CGACGCCGATGTACCCTTCCGCTATTCAAAATCCGCTTTCGCCACGGGATGCGGCGCTTCAAGATTTTCGCCGCCATCGGCTTCGTCCATGGTCTTGCCTTTGAGGACCGTGCTGACCGCGGAGTCCATCATCAGCTCCGCCAACCGCATGGTGCCCTGGTTCAGAGCATCGATCGCGCTGCGGATCGCCTGATAATCTTCTTCGCCTTTAACCAGTTGCAAAGCTCTCTCTTGTTTGGCAATTCGTTTCTTCTCATCGCTGGTCAGTTGGGCCCAGGCTGGGCTCTTCTTGCCCTTGTCGAGCGCGGCTAGAATGGTCTCGGCTTCATTGCGGGCTTCAATCACCTGGCGCTGGCGGAAGTCCTCTTCGGCGGAATCAAAGGACTCCAGAATCATGCTCTCGACCTGCTCGTCGGTAAGCCCGTAGCTAGGTTGAACCTGGATTTCGGCCTCTTTGCCGCTGCGCTGCTCTCGCGCGGAAACGTGCAGAATCCCATTCGCATCGATGAGGAATTTCACTTCCACCCGCGGCATCCCAGCAGCCATGGGAGGGATTCCCTTCAAGTCGAAACGGGCGAGCGAGCGGCAGTCTTTCGCCAGTTCACGCTCTCCCTGCAAAACATGGATGGCGACGTTCGCCTGTCCATCGACTTGCGTCGTGTAGTGCTGGGTGGCCGAAGCCGGAATGGTTGAGTTGCGCAGGATGATCTTGTCGGTTACCCCGCCCGCAACTTCAATTCCCAGTGATAAGGGGGTGACATCCAGCAGCAGCATGTCTTCTGTGACTGCGGAGCCGCCGGAAAGAATGTGAGCCTGCACCGCCGCGCCCAGCGCAACCACTTCGTCGGGATTGAGATCGGTGTGCGGCGTCCGGCGGAACATCTGTTCCACCAGCGCCCGAACCTTAGGAATGCGAGTTGAGCCGCCAACCAGCACGACTTCATCGATCTGCTCCGGCTTCAGCCCGGCATCTTTCATGGCTTGCCGGCAGGGACCAGCGGTTCGGTCAACGATAGGTCGAATCAACTGCTCGAATTGCTCCCGCGTAATCTCCCGCTGATATCGCTTTCCGCCGGTGAGTTCCACGTCCAGTTTGGTGGCGGTTTGCGCGGACAGCGCAATCTTGGCTTCGATCACGGCTTTGCGGATGGTCGCCACAGCTTCGCCATTTCGCGATACATCGAGACCGAGGTCGCCGCGAATGTCGTCCAATGCGATTCTGATCAGCAGGTTGTCGATGTCGTCACCGCCAAGATGAGTGTCGCCGTTGGTGGCAATGACCTCGAATATTCCGTCGTGCAGCTTGAGAATTGAAACGTCAAAGGTTCCGCCGCCCAGGTCGTACACGGCGACAATTCCGTTCTGTTTCTTGTCGAGCCCGTATGCCAGTGAGGCCGCAGTCGGTTCGTTGACCAGGCGGAGAACTTCCAGTCCCGCGATACGCCCGGCGTCTTTAGTGGCCTGCCGCTGAGCGTCGTTGAAATATGCCGGAACGGTAATGACCGCCTTAGTCACCGGCGCGTCAAAGAAGCGCTCCGCGTTGCGTTTGAGCTGGCGCAGGATGAATGCTGAAACTTCCGGTGGCGTAAATGTCTTCGAGCCGAGCATGATCCGGAGCACTTCGCCAGACTGCAAATCATCGGCAAGGCGGAAAGGGAAGAGCTTCAATTCATCCTGAATGTCTTCAATGCCGCGCCCCATAAGGCGCTTGATCGAATAGACGCTGCGCTCCGGAGTTTCGATCAGATATTTGCGGGCCGCGTTGCCAACGATGATCCGGTCATTCTCATCGAGCGCAACCACCGAAGGGACCAGGTTCAGCCCATCCTCACCCGGAATGATGACAGGGCTCTCCCCTTGCATGAAAGCCACCAGGGAGTTAGTGGTTCCGAGATCGATTCCGACGACGCGGTCAGCGCTCATGGCAATGCAAAATTCAGATTGCAAAATTCAGATTGAAGATCGAAAATCCAAAATCTGCAATCTCAACTCTGAAATCAGCTCTCCAATACCTGGTTCACGTCTCTAACCAGATTTCTGATGTAGTTCCGGCGATTCAACAGGTCTATCATCTTGTCCCGCACGCTGCGCCGATCGCTGTCGTTACCGCTGTCCACGGCCCTGTCCCACGCTTTCCAACAGGTCTGCAATTGTTCCACCAGCGCTGCGTGTTTTTCTTCCAGCTCAAGCTTTTGCCTGCCGATTTCTTCGACCAGCGCGGGATCGTCTTCGCCCAGTTTCTTTTGCGCGCGCAGCTCTTCCAATTGCATATTCAAATCGAAGACCTCCTCCAGAAGATCGGGGGGCACGACCTGCTTCTTGATCTGGCCGGTAGCGCGAGCCTTCTCGGTCGCCGTCTTGGATTGCTCCTCAAGTTCGACGCCTTCGAGGCGCAGCATGTATTCGGTGCGCTTGATGGGATCCTTCAATGTGCGATATGCGTCGTTGAGCAGAGAGCTTTGCTGCAGGCTCCACTCCTGCTCCTGTTGGTCAGAGCGCGCGTAGAGATCGGGATGCAATTTGCGGCTTAATTCGTAGAATCCACGCTCCAGGAGCTCGGTATCGAGGTTCAACTTCTTCGGCAGACTGAAAAAGGCGAAGTAATCCACCGGCAGCGGAGGCTGGACTCTCCCGCAGGCATGGCAAAAGTGAGCCGCGCGCATCTCGCCGCACGACCAGCAACTGGAAGTGGCTACCGGATTGGAAATGTCAGTTGCCATAATTTAATAACTTAAATGTGGGGCATGATTCAGCCCGAGAAAGAAGTGCCGCAACCGCACGACTTTGACGAATTGGGATTGACGAACATGAACCCCTGTTGCATCAAGGTCTCCTGGTAATCCAGGGTCATGCCGTGCAGGTAGATGAACGACTTCGGATCGACGAAGACGCGCACGTCGCCGAATTGGAAGACCCGGTCCCGTTCCCGAGGCTGAGTGTCGAAGCGGATGTTGTAACTCAACCCGGAGCACCCGCCGCCCTGCACTCCGAGGCGCAGCCCGCCCTGCTCGGGCGAGATGCCTTCCTTGACGATCGCCGTGCGAATTTTGGCCAGGGCTTTATCGGTTACCTGGATACCCTTCGCGGGCGCGGAGTTCGCTGTGGCTGCATTCATAAATTCAGAGCAGGCGCGAGCGTCCTGGCTCGTGCCAGCCGCCGCCGCAAGCACGGGCGAGAACGCCCGCGGCTACATTTAACTCTAGCTCGCCGCTATGGCTGCAGGCTTGGATA
>CATPBY010000066.1 GCA_955652845.1 uncultured Terriglobales bacterium
CCCCCATGGCGCGATATCTCACACCACGCAACGCGAGGGGAATCAGGGCGATGATAATCAAGGCATTGAAGATCACCGCCGACAGGATCGCGGACTGCGGGGTTTGCAGGCGCATGACATTCAGCGCATTGAGCACTGGAAAGGTCCCAGCGAACATTGCAGGTATGATGGCGAAATATTTCGCTACGTCGTTGGCGATGGAAAAAGTAGTCAGCGCTCCGCGGGTCATCAGCAGTTGTTTACCGATCTCGACCACCTCGATGAGTTTGGTTGGATTGGAATCGAGGTCGACCATGTTGCCGGCCTCTTTCGCGGCCTGGGTGCCCGTGTTCATGGCTACGCCCACGTCGGCCTGAGCCAGTGCAGGCGCGTCGTTCGTGCCGTCCCCTGTCATGGCCAGAAGCTTCCCGCCCGCCTGCTCGCGTCGGATGAGGTCCATCTTGTCCTTGGGCGTAGCTTCCGCGAGAAAGTCGTCCACTCCGGCCTCGCGCGCGATGGCAGCGGCGGTGAGCGGGTTGTCGCCGGTGATCATCACAGTGCGAATACCCATGGCGCGAAGCTGGCTAAAACGATCGCGCATGCCTCCTTTTACAACATCCTTCAGGTGAATGACGCCGAGAGTCCGATGCTGATCCGCGACCACCAGGGGAGTTCCTCCGGAACGGGCGATTTCATCGGCGACGGCTCTGGGCTCTGCGCTGATAGCTGCCCCCTCCACTTCCAAGAAGTGCGCGATTGCATCCATCGCGCCCTTGCGAATGCGGCGGCCGTTCAGATCCACGCCGGACATGCGCGTTTGCGCACTGAAGGGGACGAATGTCGCATGATGAGCGGCAAAGTCGCGCCCCCGGAGGCCATACTTCTCTTTCGCAAGTACGACGATAGAGCGGCCCTCAGGCGTCTCGTCAGCAAATGACGAAAGCTGGGCCGCATCGGCCATTTCCGCTTCAGTGACGCCAGGCGCAGGAATGAATGCCGTAGCCTGTCGGTTCCCCAGCGTGATCGTGCCGGTCTTATCAAGAAGCAGGGTGTTGACGTCACCGGCTGCTTCAACCGCGCGGCCCGACATGGCGAGCACATTGTGCTGAATCAGGCGATCCATGCCGGCTATACCAATGGCCGACAACAATCCGCCGATAGTCGTCGGAATCAGACAAACCAGCAGTGAAATGAGAACGAAAACCGTTTGCGGCGAACCGGAGTAGATGGCGAAAGGCTGCAACGTGACCACGGCCAGCAGAAAGATAATGGTCAGGCCGGCCAGCAGAATGTTCAGCGCGATCTCGTTTGGAGTCTTCTGCCGCTCCGCGCCTTCGACCAGGGCAATCATACGATCAAGGAAGGTTTCTCCCGGGTTGGAGGTGATGCGGACCTTAATGGAATCGGAAAGGACCCGCGTCCCTCCCGTGACCGCAGAACGATCGCCGCCAGCTTCGCGAATGACGGGGGCGGACTCGCCGGTAATGGCCGCCTCGTCCACCGAGGCGACGCCTTCGATGATATCCCCATCGGAGGGAATAAACTCGCCCGCCGAGACGACAACCAGATCACCGCTCCGCAACTTCGAACTCGGTATCCTCTCAAGAGTCCCATCTTTTAGTAACCGGTTCGCGACCGTCTCCGAGCGTGCCTTACGCAACGTGTCAGCCTGGGCCTTGCCTCGGCCCTCCGCCATGGCTTCCGCGAAATTAGCGAACAAAACCGTAAACCAGAGCCAGAGGGTAATCTGCAGGTTGAACTTGAAACCTGTTCCACCTTTTAAGAGGAGCGCCGTCGTGATGATACTGCCCACCTCCACCACGAACATCACAGGATTTCTCATCATCTTGCGCGGGTTCAGCTTGAGGAGCGACTCCCAGGCAGCACGCCGCACGATTTTCCATTCCCAGACAGCTTTTGATTTATCTGCCACAACTAAAATGTTCTCCCAGCCGCCATCAGCAGATGTTCCAGAATCGGGCCGAGGCTGAGCGCGGGGAAAAAAGTCAAGGCGCCGACGATGACGATTACTCCCACCAGCAGCACTGTGAACAGGGGAGTAGTGACTGGAAACGTCCCCAGCGACGGTGGAACATATTTCTTCTTCGCCAGATTTCCGGCGATGGCCAGCATTGGAATGATCATGAAAAAGCGTCCGACCAGCATGGTCATGGCGCCCGAAACGTTGTACCAGAGCGTGTTGCCATTGAGTCCCCCGAAGGCAGAGCCATTGTTGCCTGCGGACGACACAAATAGATAAAGCATCTGCGTGAAACCATGAGGTCCCGGATTGCTGATGCTGGAGGTCCCGAATCCTTGAACCGCTGAAATCGCTGTCAGCGCGAGAATCACGAGAGGGAAAACCAGCGTCACCAGCATGGCCATCTTTACGTCATAGGCCTCGATTTTCTTTCCTAAATACTCGGGAGTTCGACCGACCATCAATCCGGCAATGAACACTGCCAGAACCACATAGATCAGTACCCCGTAAAGGCCCGCGCCTACACCGCCGAAAACCACCTCGCTCAACATGATGTTGACCAGAGGAACCATTCCCCCCAGCGGCGTGAACGAATCATGCTGGCCATTTATCGCGCCGCAGCTGGCATCGGTTGTAACCGTGGCAAACAACGCGGAATCGGCGATCCCGAAGCGGACTTCCTTGCCTTCCATGTTGCCGCCGGCCTGCGATGCGCTTACATGCTGGTCCACACCCTTCAGCAGTGGATTGCCTTTAGCCTCGGCCCAGTATGCCGTACCCACTCCAGCGAGGAACAAGGCGGCCATGGCTCCCCATACCGCCCATCCGTGGCGTGGGGAATCAGTCATGCGGCCCAAGGTATAAGTCAGGCTCGCCGGAATGAGAAAAATCGAAAGCAGTTGCAGATAGTTGCTGAGCGGGGTGGGATTTTCGTAGGGATGGGCGCTGTTAGCGCCGAAGAACCCGCCTCCGTTCGTGCCAAGCATTTTGATGGCTTCCTGCGACGCGACCGGCCCCTGCGCAATTACCTGCTCGGTTACGGTCTCAGCGATGGTTTTTCCGTCTGGCCCTGTTTTCTGCACCTGCTGCGGCTCGAGCAGCTTCACCGTGTCATATGGCCTGAGGTTCTGGACGACTCCTTGCGATACCAATGCCATAGCGAACACAACGCTCATTGGCAGCAGGACCCACAAAGTAGCACGCGTCATATCGACCCAAAAGTTGCCGATGGTTTCTTTTTCGCGCCTGGCGATGCCGCGGATAAAGGCGATGGCGAGCGCGATTCCGACAGCAGCCGAAGCGAAGTTGTGATACGCCAGACCGGCCATCTGGGTGAAGTAGCTCATCGTGTTTTCACCGGAATAGTTCTGCCAGTTGGTGTTAGTGGTGAAGGATGCAGCGGTGTTGAATGCCAGCTCTTGAGCTACGGGTCCGAATTTCTGCGGATTCCAGGGAAGAAATTGCTGGACACGTTCGATGAGATACAGCAGCAGCATAGATGCAGCGCTGAACAGAAG
>CATPBY010000067.1 GCA_955652845.1 uncultured Terriglobales bacterium
GATAAGGGCCTCGCGAACCGGAAGACCAAATTTCTGCTCTTCAAACAGTTTGCGAAACTCTGAGGCCACGGGCTCGGCGAGTTCATTCGCAATCAGCTCCAGCGCCGTAGTGAAGGCGTGACCGGCGCGCACCGCGCGGGCGAGAGTATCGATCGCCTGCGGAAACAGTTCCTCAAATTTCTGGAAGCGTTTGGAGCGCCGGTAGGAAGCGTAAGAATAGGGCATCAATGCGCCCAGGATCACTCCCAGCCATACAAACTGCGGGAATCCGCTGAACAGCAGCACCAGCAGTCCTACAGCCGCCCCGCTGGCCACGCAGAAGATCAAAATGTTGCCGGCACGCCATTTCAGGTTTGCCTGGGAAAGCATGGTCTGCAGACCCGAAATGCGCGAAGAGCGGCGGAGAAGGCTGTCGAGTGCCGGAATCTGGCTCAACATTTCGTCGCGCAACAGAGCCAGTTCTTCGCTGGGAGCGCGTTCCGCAGCTTTCTCCACAGTGGCCAGGCGCTCGCGAAGCAGACGAGCCTGAGCGCTGCGCTGGTCCAAAAGCGAGCCGATAACAAACACGGCCGCCGCGACCACGGCGAATACGAGAACGGCAAGAAGCACAATCATAGGAACTTCTCCGGCAACAACTAAACCTCCATGCGCGAGTCGAACAGCGCCGGTCGCAGCCTGCACCCTGCAGTCGCCAGGCGTTCCGCGAATTTGGGACGGATTCCGGTCGCGCGGAATGTGCCTTTCACTCTGCCGCCTTCGTCGATCCCATGCCGGTCGAATACGAAAATGTCCTGCATGGCAATAACGTCGCCTTCCATGCCGGTCACTTCAGAGATGGTGATCACTTTACGGGTCCCGTCCGAGAGCCTGGCGATCTGAACCACGGCATGGATGGCGGCCGCAATCTGATGGCGCATGGCACGCTCCGGGATATTCAGACTGGCCATCGAAAACATGTTCTCCACGCGCGCCAGCGCGTCCCGCTGGGAGTTGGCGTGGACTGTGGTCAGCGAACCTTCGTGGCCGGTGTTCATGGCCTGCAACATGTCGAACGCTTCCTCGCCGCGCACCTCGCCCAGCACTATGCGGTCGGGACGCATACGCAAACTGTTAATCACCAGCTGACGCTGCCGCACCGCCCCTTTGCCTTCAATATTGGGCGGGCGGGTTTCCAGGCGGACGACATGCTCCTGTTTCATTTGTAGTTCGGCCGCATCTTCGATCGTGACAATGCGCTCGGAATTCGGAATGAAGCCGGAAAGAACATTCAGCAGTGTGGTTTTGCCGGCGCCGGTTCCGCCTGAAATCAGAAGGTTAAGCCTGCCCTTGACCATGGCCGAGAGCAGCTCCAGCATGGGTTCGGTGATCGACTTATTTTCGAGCAACTGGCGGGCGGTGATCGGGTCTCGGCCGAAACGCCGGATGGAAAGACAGGGGCCATCAATCGCCAGCGGCGGAATAATGGCGTTAACGCGTGATCCGTCAGGCAGGCGGGCATCGACCATGGGCGACGATTCATCCACCCGCCGGCCTACGCGGGAAACAATGCGATCAATGATCTGCATCAGGTGCGCGTCATCCTTGAAACTCAGGCCGGTGGGTTCAAGCTTGCCCGCCCGTTCTACATAGACCTTGTCATAGCGGTTGACCAGGATGTCAGAAATAGTGGGATCTTTCAGCAGCGGCTCGAGCGGTCCCAGGCCGAAAATTTCATCAAGGATTTCCCGCGCCAGTCTCTCACGCTCGGCGAAGCTGAGAGGCACAGCCTCGCTGTTGACCGTATTGCGAATGAGGAGCAGTACTTCTTCACGCGCGGCGTCACTTGGCGTTCGCCCCAGCTTTTCAAGATCCAGGCGGTCGAGAATCTTGCGATGGAGGTCAGCTTTGACCTGCTGGTATTCGGTTCTCTCGAAAGCTTGTAAATTCACCATGATTCTGTCCGGAACCCACTACTCATACCGTCTTGAACAGCGACCAGGCCCGGCGTTTTACATCGACGTCGTTTTCAGTCAGGCGATGCGCCAGCGCCGTAAAGGAACGCGCGATCTCGGTATGATTCTGGTTCATCAGCGGAATCCCCCGGTCGATGGCGGTGGATACCGCAAAATATTGGTTAGGAATCTTCCACAGCAGCTTGACGCCGGCCGCGGCTTCTGCGTCTGACTCGCTGAAACCCGCAATCTTTCGGAAGCGATTCAGTACCAGCATGACTCTCTCCCGCCCACTGTTCTCGCCAAGAAATTGTTGCACCCTGGCCGCGCTCCACAACGATGCAACGTCAGTGGACGCAACCAGTAAAACCGTCTCCGAGAGGTTGCAAACCAGGCGAGTGGTGGCATCCATTCGTGTGGAAGCATCGACCACCACATAACTGAACTGGGCGGCCAGCATGTCGAACAAGCGGGCGAACTCCGCCGTTGACGGTTCCACCGGGCCCGGCGTGTTTGTGCCTGCGAGCAATTGCAGGCCGCGCTCGTGCCTGGTCATGAAACTTTCGAGCAGCGAGCTGTCGAGCCGATGCAGATTGCGGATGGCATCGGCCACGTTAAACAGAGGCTTCAGATTCATGTGCAGGGCGGTGTGGCCGAGAGGCGCGATGTCCACCAGTGCTACCCCTCCGTGAGCGGCTTGGAGGGCCAAAGCCAAATTCACCGCGCAGGTTGTGGCGCCACTTCCGCCTTTGGCATTGACGACAGTGTAGATTTTTCCACGCTGCTGCCCCTCCCGCGTTACCTTCCTTTGCGCCGTGGTTAAACGTACGAAAGCCTCGAGCAAATCCGTGGTAGTGGTGGGCCGTTCTATAAATTCACGGGCGCCGGAGCGCATTGCGTTGACGATGACCTGCGCCTGCGACATTGCGCCGATGGCAAACAGCGCTGGCTTCGGCAGTTCCTGGTGAATCAGTTCGATGGCCCGCAGGGCGAGTCCAACATTGTCGGAAGGAATGTCCACCAGAACCACGTCAGGATTCGCGCTCTGGATGCGGCGTACCACCGGGTCTGTGGCGCCTATCGGAAAGGTGGCGCAGGTATGAACTGTGCGCGCCACGCTGGTCCCATCTACAAGTACCTGTAATACCGCCCGCTGTTCGCTATCTTGCGCGACGATTACTACGGAGAGTTCGGACATCTGCTGGGTCCCCTGCTGATTGCTGAAATCAACCACCATTCGCTCATCATTTGCTATTGCCCGATGGTTTCGATTTATCGAACTTATCTTTTTCGAGGTACGGCATCGGAGCTGCAGGCAATGGTGGATTCTGCATGTTCGGCGAAATACGGCGTGCGGTGCATAAAACCATTAATTCTGAATTGCTTTTCTGGGCGCTCTTGCTCTTGAATAAATTCCCCAGCACGGGGATGTCCCCCAGCCCAGGAATCTTGTTGGCGAGATTCGTTACCCGGTTGTCGATCAGCCCCGCGATTACGAAGCTTTGACCATCCTGCAGTTCGAATTCAGTATCCGCGCGCCGGGTGCTCAAAGCCGGGACCGTAAATCCGGAAAGGGTAAGCGCATTCGCGAAGTCCAGGGTGCTGACTTCAGGTACAACTCGCAGATGGATGTTCCCGTTGGGCATGATCACCGGAGTGAATTTAAGCTTAACGCCAAATTCCTTGAACGAGATTGTGACTGCCGTAAAGCCTTGACCGGGCTGC
This sequence comes from uncultured Terriglobales bacterium, assembly GCA_955652845.1. Taxonomy (GTDB): domain Bacteria; phylum Acidobacteriota; class Terriglobia; order Terriglobales; family Acidobacteriaceae; genus JABCYV01. The sequence continues at coordinate 3,657 of CATPBY010000067.1, forward strand.
ACAATAGGAAAAGGAAATTCTCCGCCGGCGAGAAAACTGGCTTCCTTGCCATTCACTGCGATCAGGTTGGGTTCGGCCAGAATCTGCAGCAGGTTCTTCTGCTGCAGCGCCCGTAACACTACGCCCAGATGGATGTCCGGACGGAACAGGAAAAGATTGAGCACATCATTAATGGTTTCCTGCGACGAAAAAGGTCCGCTTGGTCCGGTAACGTCGTTGATCTTCTGCGGGCCAAAGCCGCCGAATTGCCCGGTCGTGGTTGTACCCAGGGTGTTGGTTGCGCCCGTGGAAAGAATGTTCACTCCCAGTTGAGTCAGGGCCGTGCGATCCACCTCGGCAAACTTTACCTCGAGCAATACTTCCTGGGCGCCCACCGGGCCAAAGGTCAGCACATTGACAACGTTCTTCGAATATGCCTCGGCGATCATGCCCGCGCGTTTGTACACATCTTCGGTCGAAACATGGCCGGAGAGAACAATTGCGGAGCGGGAAGGCGACACCGCGATCTGCTCTTCTGGAAAGACCCGCCTTTCTTCCTCCGCGGCGGCGCTGACATCCACATCCACCCGCAGATCGAAGCTGCGTGAACGCTCAAGTTCGTCCCAGATCAAAAGCGAAACTTCTCCCGGAGCCCGCCCGTGAACCAGAATCTGCGTCGGTGTTACCACCAGCGCGTCGGCCACGGTATCGTCGGTTACCGAGACTCGCTTCAGTCGTTCGGTGGTATTGATCAGCAGAGACTTACCCACGAGAACACGCAAAGGCGCAGCGCCTTGCGGCTCGGCTTGCGGCGTTTGTGAGCTCGCTGCGGGAGCCTGAGCCTGTTCGGGCGCGGGTTGGGCATCGGGTGCCGCGCTGGAAGCCGGTTGCTGCTGGGAATTGCCCGGCACGACTACCATCAGCAGCAACGAAACAGACAGAATCCGGCACAATAGCTTCCCAAGCTTCATCTCTGTTTCCTCCCAACAGCGGGAGCGGATCGGCATGTTTCTAACCTCGAACCCTGACGTTTATTTCCGGATTGATTACGGCGCGCTTCCGGTCTGACAATCAACAGTGGAGCTCGCATTTTCAGTGCATTTGGTTACGGTGCGTTTATTTCCGTGAATCATCTCCACGCCATATACACTCGGCGGGGGAGCTGCCGCTGGAGCTGCAACACGCTTCGTCTTCGAACGTGGAGCCGCCGGCGCGGGGGTCGAAGCATATCGGTACAAAGAATCCGTCTTGACCGGCGACAGCTCCTGCTGCCTGGTATCGAGTGGATTGCGCAAAGCCAGTTGGATTTTTCCCTGGGTCATCGCCAGCGTGAGTTTCTGCGCATCGTCCGGAGAAACCAGCAGTGTTATCACCGGAGCGTTTTGGGGCTCCCCGGTCGAAGTCCGTTCCAGTTTTTGCCCGGTGGCGATGACGGCGACATTCTCCAGCACTGTTGTCGTCTGCTCTTGAGCTGCGCCCGAAGGGTTGCCGGTGAGCAGCACATCGACCCTCGTCCCCGGTAGCACAAAGCCAGCCACGCCACTCACTTCATTCACCCGGACTGGAACCGCTCGCATTCCCGCCGGGATCAACGAGGTGAGGCCTGATCCGGCATTCTCACCGGCAAGTTTGGTGGGCAGAACGAATTCCCCTTTGGCAATCGGCAACACAACGCCGCGACCGACTACGGAGGATTTTTGATGGAAAGTATTCGGAGGCAGATCACCCATTGGATAATGAACTATCTTGATTTCCTTGTCCTGCACCTTGGTGCCTATTTGCAGGTCGGTAGCTGCCACCACCACATCGCTGCCCGGTTGATTGTTTTTTCCCGCATTCGAGCTCAGGTTGCGATAAACCGTGAAGCTGACGAATGCCCCTAATGCCAGTGCGACAAACCCGATCAGCAATAAGCGGGTGCGATTCATGACTTCTCCTCAGAGATAGGGATTGACGCCAGAGCGCGGCTGGGCACAAGAATATGACCGGAATTTCCGGAATCCCGAATCGCCTGGACCTCTCTATTGAACCGAACTGGCGACGGAAGAGAACACATTGTTGGCATTAGAGCCGATCAGCCGGATCGTACCGACCACGATTACCAGGATCACAGCCAGCATCACTGCATACTCCGCGATATCCTGGCCTTGCTCGTCCCGCCATAAACTGCGAAAAATGCTCGTCATTTCTTAGCCCTCCATGGGGAAACAGGCGGGTAAACAGACATGCCCGTCTGATCTGGTGCAATTCTGCCCGCACTCTCGATCTGATTGACTAAATTTCTTCTCTTTTCCGAATCAACGGCTTGCGAACGAAAGAGAGCCCACCTTCGAACCTTCCGCAATAATACCTTGCGGCGTCCCCAGTTGGGAGACAAATATCTGCATACCCTGGTCCGAAAGTGTGCCTTCCAAAGATTGGTAGTTTCTCAAACCGGGGTGGGTAGAGGTCAAGTGGTTCATGACCGCGAAGCAGGGCCTTGGTGAACCTGCCGCATTTATCTGCGAGGCGGCGCAAATCCCCTATTGGATGGTGCTGGCAACCGACGAAAACACATTATTGGCGTTGGATCCAATAAGCCTGATCGTTCCTACAACTACCGCCAGGATCACGGCCAGCATGACCGCGTACTCCGCAATGTCCTGCCCCTCTTCTCCATTTAGTCGTTTACTTAACTTCGTCAATACCGCCATTATCTTCGACCCTCGTCAAACTGAAGAAGCGAAAGGGGGAGGCATCGATTTCCCATCATCCATTGTGTTACGGCGGCTTACCGAAAATAATCATACCTCAGGAACATTTCTGTAAGTGCAAGATTTTGCAATCTGCTTTCCCGTGTTCTAATTACCGAAGTTTCTCAGTTTGAGAGGAGCCACCGTTAGAGGGTTCCAGAGTAAGTATAACTGCTTGCAAATCAGCGTAGATTTGCCTCCACTCCGGGTTTGATCGCAGCGCCGTAACCAAAGGGGCGTCCGGTGGCAGAAGTACGGTCCGAATCCCCCAGCGCTGCAAGGGCTGGCGCCACTGCCCCTTTACATAAAAGCTGGACGCGAAATCGTCCAGGAAAGCGTCACCATAAACGTCAGCGCGACCGTCAATGTAAACGCGATAGTTCGGATACAGCCTCCATACGAAATACCCACCCCAATTGTAGGCATTGAGGGTTGGGGGTGGAACGGGGTTGTTCAACACAAAAGAGCAAGCTGCTTCTGGAAAATGCTGCGCCTCAATAGCCGCTTGTTGACGCACCGCAGTTCGCACGTGCGACACGGTAAACATACCGAAGAGTGCCAGCACGAGGACATTCGCCAGCACTGTTGCCAGCATCGGGACGGGCGGATTCCATCTAAACCAATTGGCCCGACCTTCACCCCAGTGGCTGGCAAGTCGATAGAGCAGCGGGACTGCCACGAGTACAAAAATGGGTATGTGTCGCGCGGAGCGCAAGGCTGCCACCAATGTTGCCGAAAGC
>CATPBY010000068.1 GCA_955652845.1 uncultured Terriglobales bacterium
AACTCTGAAATCGAACTCCGTTTGATTTCAGCCAGTTCCTTTTGCAAAGCGGCGTCGAGCAGTGCGGCGGCCGCTTCGTGGTCCATATGGGCGCCGCCTTCGGGTTCAGGAACTATGCCGTCAATGCAGCCCAGTTCCGTCAAGTCTTCGGCGGTGATGCGCATGGCCTGGGCCGCAAGTTCCTTTTTGGTGGGGTCGCGCCACATGATGGACGCGCAACCTTCGGGCGAGATTACCGCATAGATGGAATTTTCCATCATCAAGACTCGGTCCGCCACCGCTATGGCCAGCGCTCCCCCACTGCCTCCCTCTCCCGTAATCGTGGTGATGACGGGAACTCGAAGGCGCGCCATCTCCCGCAGGTTGCGTGCGATGGCCTCGGCTTGGCCACGTTCCTCCGCGCCCAGGCCAGGGTACGCGCCCGGAGTATCCACCATAGTGAAGATCGGCCTGCCAAACTTTTCCGCCATCTTCATTACCCGCAGCGCCTTGCGGTAGCCCTCGGGATTGGGCATGCCAAAATTCCGGTAAACCTTCTGCTTGGTGTCGCGCGCCTTCTGGTGGCCGACAATCATGACCTCTTCGCCGTGGAATCGTGCCATGCCGCAAACCAGCGCGGGATCGTCGCCGAATCCACGATCACCGTGAATCTCGCTCCAGTCGGTAAAAATCCGCTCAATATAGTCGAGGGCGTAAGGACGCTGCGGGTGTCGCGCCAGCTCCGCCTTTTCCCAGGCTGTGAAATGCGACATCACCTGCTGGCGAAGTGCCTCAATACGATCATGCAGTTGCTGTACCTCCCGGCGCGTGCTCTCGTCCTGTCCCGGCAGCGCCTGCAAATGGGCAACTTGGCGCTCGATCTGTTCCAGTTCCTGCTGTGCTCTTTGCGACGAATCCATCTTGCTGCCGTTCCCGTTCTTCCCAGTCCACCGACTCTCCATCATGGATAGAAGAAAGTCGGCGCCCGTGACCACCAGCATAGCATTCGCCGTCGCGGGAAATGCCACCGGCTGTATCTGCGAAGTCCTGCGAGGGGAAATTCTCATGCCCGGCTGATTTCAATCAATGATGCGAACCGCGCCCCGGCCACACAGCTCCTCGACGCGGGCGATGAAGTAGCGATCCGGTTGCACATTATAGCCTGCCGCTTCCATGACTACCATGAAGTCGCCCTGGCGCTCGACATCGAACAGTACCCTTGCTTCTCCTTTTTGGATGGCACATAGCCTATGCAACGCGTCGACTGTGGATTCCGACGCTGTCTCGAGCGGGATACGTATGCGCAACGATCGCGGGAGCGAGACCTTGGCATCTTCCAATGGAATAATGTCGTTCACCGTAATTTTTGGGTTTGCGCCCTCTTCGATGCGCACACCGCCCCGAACCAGGACAGGCACTTCCAATTTGACCTTCTCCTGCAGTTTGCGATATGCCTCGGGGAAGACGAGCATATCGACGGAACCCAGCATGTCTTCTAAAATTGCCTGCGCGTAAAATTCTCCCCTTTTAGATTTCAGGACGCGCAGATTGGTAATGATCCCAGCGGTGGAGATGTTTTCATCTTTTCCGGTGGAAGACTTCATTGCCGCCAGCTCAGTTGTGTTCAGGGCGCGCAGGTCGTCCAATTTGTCGCGATACTTTTCCAGCGGATGTCCGGTGATGAAAAATCCGAGAATTTCTTTTTCATTGGCCAGACGGACGTGCTCATCCCAGTCCGGAGTCTCCGGCAAACGCTCATTCTGCTGCGCCGGCTCGTCCCGCGGTTGAAACACCCCAAACAAGCCATGCTGGCCGGATTCAGTGTCGCGCTGCGTCTTCAGCGCGCGCTCAATCGCTTTATCGAGCACCGCCATCAGCTGGGCGCGGCGGCCGAGCGCATCCATCGCGCCACTTTTGATCAATGACTCCAGCACCCGCTTGTTCAGCAGGCGTAAATCCACGTTCTCGCAGAATTCATAAATCGAAGAGTACTGACCCAGCTTTTTACGTCCGGCGACGATCGAATCGATCGCATTGTGTCCGACGTTCTTTACCGCCGCCAGGCCGAAGCGTATGGCGCTGGCGTGGGGAGTAAAATTGGCGTCGGAGACATTGATGTCGGGCGGTTCCACTGGCATGCCCATCTCTCGGCATTCGTTGATGTACTTCACTACGTCATCCGTGCTGCCAGTAACCGATGTCAGCAACGCCGCCATGAACTCGACCGGGTAATGTGTCTTGAGGTATGCGGTGTGATAGGCCAGCAGGGCATAGGCGGCGGAGTGCGATTTGTTGAATCCGTATCCGGCGAACTGCGCCATCAGATCAAAAATCTTTTCGATCTTCTTTGGCGGGTACGAGCGCTGGGTGGCGCCGCTAACGAAGCGCTCGCGCTGCGCCGCCATCTCCGCCGCGATCTTTTTACCCATGGCGCGCCGCAGCAGATCGGCCTCGCCCAGAGAATAGCCGGCCAGCCGATTGGCTATCTGCATCACCTGTTCCTGGTAGACGATGACGCCCAGGGTCTCCTGCAGAATCTCCTGCAACTCGGGTAACTCGTATTCAATTTTCTTGCGCCCATGCTTGCGGTCGATAAAATCGTCGATCATGCCGCCTTGAATTGGGCCCGGCCGATAAAGCGCGTTCAAAGCCGTGAGGTCTTCGATGGAGTTAGGCTGATAACGCCGCAACACATCGCGCATACCGTGCGATTCAAACTGGAAAACTCCGGAAGTAAGTCCCTTGTGAAAAACCCTCTGGTAGGTCTCCTGGTCCTCGAGCGGAATGCCCTCCAACGTGACGTGTTCTCCCCGGGTCTGCGAGATCAGCTTTAATGTGTCATCCAGGATGGTGAGGGTGGTGAGCCCCAGGAAATCCATCTTCAGCAGACCCATTTTCTCGATGGCCACCATGTCAAAGGCGGTGACGATTTCGTCATTTTTGGTCTTATGCAGCGGAACTAATTCAATGAGTGGTCGCGGCGAAATCACGACGCCAGCCGCGTGGACTCCGGCGTTGCGCACCAGGCCCTCAAGCTTCATCGCGGTATCGATCAGCTGGCGAACCTGGGTGTCGCTCTCGTAGGCCTGCTGCAGAGCCGGGGAATCCTTGAGAGCCTGTTCCAGCTTGATGTTGAGGGTCGACGGGACCATTTTGGCAATTCGGTCGACGTCGCTGTAAGGAACATCCATTGCCCGGCCCACATCTTTGATCGCCGCCTTCGCAGCCATCGTTCCGAAAGTGATGATCTGCGCCACATTGTCCCGGCCATACTTTTGGGTGACGTAGTTGATGACTTCGCCGCGACGATTCATACAGAAATCAATATCAATGTCGGGCAAAGAAACCCGTTCCGGGTTAAGGAAGCGTTCAAAAATCAACTCATGCTGTAAAGGATCGAGGTCGGTAATCCCGAGCGCATAGGAAACCAGCGAGCCCGCGGCTGAGCCCCGCCCCGGACCCACGGGAATGCTGTGTTCTCGTGCATAACGGATAAAGTCCCACACAATCAGGAAATAACCGGAAAACTTCATCTGCTGGATGATGGATAACTCCCGCGCCAGCCGCTGCTCGTATTCAACAAGCGTGTGTTTCAACCGGGTTTGCGACTCCAGCATCCGCAAACCCTGCAGCCGCCGCGCAAAGCCTTCCCGCGTGACGTGCTCGAAGTAGCTGTCCAACGTGTAAGCGCCCGGTACATCGAAATGCGGGAAAGGATTGCTGACTTTCTCCAGCCGGACACTGCAGCGCTCAGCGATGTCTAAGGTACGGGTCAGAACTTCAGGCGAGTCTTTGAACACTCGGTACATTTCGTCATGGTTTTTGACGAAGAACCCGCTTCCCTGAAACTTCATGCGGTTCGTATCCTGGATCGACTTGCCGGTTTGAATGCAGACCATTACGTCTTGCGCGTGAGCATCATCCTCGCAGAGGTAATGGCTGTCGTTGGTCGCGACCAGCGGAAGGCCCAGGTCTTTTTCAAGCCGGAACAAATGGGGATGGATGCGATGCTCCATCTCCAGGCCCTGGTCCTGAATCTCCAGGAAGAAATTGTCTTTGCCAAAGATGTCGCGGTAGGCGGCGGCGGCATGCCTGGCTGCTTCATATTTTTCATCGGTGAGGTATTCGGCCACTTCTCCCTTAAGACACCCGGAGAGCGCGATCAGTCCTTTGGAATGCTCGGCGAGAAATCTCTTGCTGACTCGAGGCTTGTAGTAGAAGCCGCGCAGTGAGGCTTCAGAGGTGATTTTGGTGAGATTGCGATAGCCCTCTTCGTTTTCCGCCAGCACCAGCAGATGATTGTAAGTGTCCCCATCGGGCGGGGTACGCGCGATATTGTGGTCTTCCTTTTTGCAGACGTACAGTTCGCAACCAATAATGGGTTTGACGCCTGCCTGCTTGGCCGCGTTTACGAAATGCACGGCGCCAAACATGTTGCCATGGTCAGTCATGGCAACTGCCGGCATACCGAGGTCCTTTACGCGCTGGACAAGCTTCTCCACGTCGCAGGCGCCATCAAGCATCGAATAATCAGTGTGGAGGTGAAGATGAACGAATTGGGACATGGGGTTCAGAAC
>CATPBY010000069.1 GCA_955652845.1 uncultured Terriglobales bacterium
CTGGCGATCCACATGCACTTTACCCCGATGGAAGTTGGCGATTACGAGATTGCCTGCGCCGAGCTTTGCGGCCTGGGCCACTACAAGATGCACGGCATGTTGAAAGTCGTCAGTCAGGCGGACTTCGATAAGTGGCTGGCGGCACGGGAGGCGGAGAAACAGTAAATGGCTACCGGAGAAGTTGTCCACGTTCACGCTGCCCCTCAAGGCTTTATTCGAAAATATATTTTCAGCCTGGATCACAAAGTGATCGGGCTGCAATATTACTTTCTGGCGCTGACAGCGGTGTTCGTCGGAATGTTCCTGTCTTTGCTGATGCGCGTCCACATGATCTGGCCGACTGCGGTACTGCCGTTGGTGGGTGAGATCAAGCCCGAGACTTACCTCAGCCTGCTCACCATGCATGGCACCATCATGGTGTTCTTCGTATTGACGACCGCCCCGCAAGGCGGATTTGGCAATTACTTCCTGCCGATTCAGATCGGCGCTCCGGACATGGCATTCCCTGTCCTGAACATGCTTTCGTTCTGGACCACCTTCGTGGCCTTTGTCGTTTTGCTGGCCGCCTTTTTCGTGACTGGCGGCGCGCCGTTGCATGGCTGGACTGGCTACGCTCCCCTCAGCGCGCTGACCAATGCCGGGCCGGGCCAGCAATTGGGCGCGGATTTGTGGATCACCAGCATTGCGATTTTCTGCATCGCCTCTCTGATGGGGGCGCTGAACTTCATTACCACAACCCTGGATCTGCGGGCCAAAGGCATGACCATGATGCGCATGCCGCTGACCTGCTGGGCCTGGTTTATCACGGCGATTCTAGGGCTGCTGGCTTTCGGGGTTCTGCTTTCAGCCGGCATTCTGCTGCTCCTCGATCGCAACCTGGGAACCAGCTTTTATGTTCCGCTGGTGGTGGTTAACGGCCAGATCATGGGCCACAAGGGCGGTTCGCCGCTCCTCTGGCAGCACCTGTTCTGGTTTTTTGGACACCCGGAGGTTTATATCGCGATTCTGCCGGGGATGGGTGTGGCGTCGCAGCTGCTTTCCACCTTCTCGCGCAAGCCGATTTTCGGATACAAGGCGATGGTATACGCCATCATGGCCATTGGATTTTTGGGATTCATGGTCTGGGGCCACCACATGTTCATGAGCGGCATGAGCCCGTATTCCGCATTTGCCTTTTCGCTCATGACCATGGCTATCGGCGTACCTTCCGCGATCAAGACTTTTAACTGGCTGGGCACGCTGCACAAAGGGCGAATACGCTTCCAGACGCCGATGCTCTATGCCATCGGCTTTGTCTCGTTGTTTGTCTCGGGCGGACTCAGCGGGCCGTTCCTGGCGCAGCCGGTCTTGGATATTCCGCTGCACGATACCGCGTTCGTAGTTGGACACTTCCATCTCATCATGGGTGTCGCGGCAATTTTTGGCATGTTCGCGGGAACTTATTATTGGTTTCCAAAGATGTTTGGGCGCATGATGAATGAGACCTGGGGAAGAGTGCATTTCTTCATTACCCTGGCTGGTACATATTGCATCTTCATGCCTATGCATTATCTGGGCATGGCGGGGCAGCCACGGCGCTATTCGCAGTTCACCGAACTCGCCTACCTGCAGCATCTGATTCCGCTCAACACATTCATCACGTATGCCGCGATCCTCACAATCGGGGCTCAATTTATTTTCGTGATCAATCTGTTCTGGAGCATGTTCAAGGGACCGAAGAGCAGCGACAATCCGTGGGAAGCGACCACACTGGAATGGACCACGGCGACGCCGCCTCCCCATGACAACTTTGGCGGACGCACACCCGTGGTGAATCATGGGCCTTATGAATACAGCGTTCCCGGTGCGCCGCGGGATTTCGTCATGCAAACTGATCCGGCGAGCGTGAGGACGCACTAGGTGCGTGAGGGCGCACCCACCGGGCCGCGGGCGGGGCCGTCCGCGTCACACGATTTCAGGTGATGGCTACTTTGACTCCAACCATCTCGATTAACGACCCGAAACTCGGACACGGGGGCAGCGGTGTGCATCCTCCCGCCTTCGATGGCGGCGACGACGGCCGCGGTGATAACGGTTTTCCGGATTATAGCCAGCGCCTGCGTCGCGCCCGACTGGGTCTGCTAGTCACTCTGGTTCCGATTACGATGCTTTTTGTTTCCTTTACCAGCGCGTATGTCTTTCGCCAGGGATTGCCCACCCTGGATGAACACGGCACTTATGTGCGGGACTGGCTGCAGGTCAATCTTCCGGTAACGCTTTTGCTGGTGAACACGTTGCTGTTGCTGTTCAGCAGCATCACGGTGGAATTGGCGCGGCGACAAATTACTCGGCAGGTTGCGCTGGCTCCGCTGCACTCGATTCCGGGGGTTTCCATCGGCCAGGAACGCTACTTTCCATGGCTGGGCGCGACTATTCTGCTGGGATTCGGCTTCCTGGCCGGGCAATGGATGGCCTGGCGCCAACTGGCGGATCGTGGCTTCTACGTGGCCACCAGTGCCAGCAGCTCGTTCGTGTATTTGCTGACTGCTGCTCACGCCATCCATCTGGCGGGCGGGTTGCTGGTGTTGCTGTACACGGGGACCACTTCCCTGCTGCACCGGCCGGTGGAGGCCCGACGCATTGTGGTCGACGTTGCCGCCTGGTACTGGCATTTCATGGCTTTGCTGTGGATCTATATATTCGCGCTGTTGCAGTTTATGCGGTAGCTCGCTGATTCGATAAATCAGGAGATCGAAACATGTCTGATGTCGCGGTGCAACATGGGATAGCAGGGGCGTATGAGCCATCCCTGTTCGGCACCTATTCAAAGAAAATCGGGATGTGGCTGTTTTTGCTCTCCGATTCGCTTACTTTCGGAGCTCTGCTTTTCGCTTATAGCTACGGGCGGATTTCGAATCCCGACTGGCCCACGCCGTTTGGGAAAGCAAGTATCGCGAACGCCACCATCATGACCGGATGTCTGCTCTCCAGTTCCCTCACCATGGTTCTCGGTGTATTGGCGGCGCGTCGCGGCGATTTCCGCTGGACCCGCTGGTGGATCTTCGCCACCATGGTCTTCGGCTCCGCGTTTATTGTGCTGCACGCCAAGGAATGGAGCGGGCTCATCGGCGAGGGCATGACGCCATTCAAGAATCCATGGGCTCCAAACGTCCCGCAATTCGGCGGAACTTTCTTCACCCTGACTGGCATGCATATGCTCCACGTCACCATCGGAGTGATTTATCTGGGCGTTGTGGCCCTGCGTAAGAAATTTCTTCCGGTATTGCTGGCGCTTTGGCTGATCGTGTGGCTGGTGACCCCGGCCGACAGCATATTTCACATCGCGGTTCACGTATTGCTTGTTGGCGCTGTAGTTGCAGCGGTAATCTTATTTCTGAAGCCGAAAGACTACGACGCCCACGACGTGGAAATCGCCGGACTCTATTGGCACTTTGTTGACCTGGTTTGGATGTTCATCTTCCCGCTGGTTTATTTAATGTCCACTAGAGTTTGAGGAGAGCTTGCACATGCACCACGTCGCCACCACGCACGATGAAGGCAAAGGACAATACTTCTGGGTTTGGGGCGTGCTTCTTATATTGACTGCCGTTGAGGTCGTTCTCGCCTACAGGCAGGTCTTCCAGCCGGTGCGGATGCTCGAAGTTCTTATGGTGCTTTCCATCATCAAGTCGGCGCTGATCATCGGATATTTCATGCATTTGAAGTACGAGATTGCTGCCATGAAATGGGTAATGATGGTCGCAGTAGTCGCCTGCCTCTGCCTGATGGGCATTTTCTTCGCGGACGCGTTCCGCATCATTCATCTCGGAGTCCAATGAAGCTGCGGCTGCTGATCCTGGCGTTGTCGTCATTGCTCTGGGGCGCTTCCGCCTTTGGACAGGGCTGTGCGATGTGCTACAGCACGGCACGGGCCGCCACCGAAGGCGGTCAGCGGGCTATTAGCCGGGGAGTCCTGATCATGCTGTTTCCGCCTGTCGGTTTCATGACCATCGGCATGGGCCTGGCATTTCGCTACAGCAAGAAGCGGGACCAGGACCACGAACTGACAACCGGGAGCTGAGAACGGCGAACCCGAATCCTTCTATTACGCCCCCCATCACTATTACGCCTCCACTTACCTCAACGCTGCCAATCAGTAAAATTCTTTTGATAGGAACTGATGGGAACCGTGCGAGGTGACCAACCGGTTGGCTCCCGCTCTATTTGCCGCGGAGGCGATACGCCAGTTTGATCTCCGCGTGTGTCCGGCTTGGTAGCTCCGCAGCCGGCCAGGAAGAGGGCCAGCACGCCGATCGCGAGTGCGCCGCGGCATGCGCTCGCATAAGGCTTTCCCAGGCCCGATCCGGCGGTGGTCATCAGCCGATCCCTTTCATTGGTAAA
>CATPBY010000070.1 GCA_955652845.1 uncultured Terriglobales bacterium
ACGTAAGGCGAGATACTGCCCGTTAAATTCGCTGGGTAACGGAGGGAAGGGATTGCTCGAGGTAATACCGCCATAGGCGGCTCGGTCGAGGGCGACGTCGCCCGAAGGGCCGACAATCTGCATCCCCGCTACGCGGCCATCCTTCATGATGGCGAATTCAATGGAAACCTTTCCTTTCTTCATCAGGGGTGAACGTGCCGACTCCGGAATCAACTCGTACCAGTTCCGTCTGACCACATCGACAACGCGTTTCAGATAAGGACCGAAATCGATGCCTTGCGTGTCCGTAAGGACATCGAGCGGTCCCATGGCGGCACTGGCCTGTCTTCCTTGACCTAATCCGTAATCACCATTGTCTCCTCCAAACCCGCCGCGGTTTGCCAAAGCTGCTCGGGCGGCTTGTTCGATTGCCGCCCCTGCAGACAACCCATTGTTGTTAAAAGACGGTTTGGGAGCCGCCGGCGGCGGGGGAGTCTGCAAACGTGCCACTGGATTCTGGTCAGGCGGCGGCTTGGGCGCCGGCTGCGGTTCCTGCGCTGTAGGCGCGCTCTGCGCCGTCGCTGGAGCGGGGGCCGACGGCTGCTGCGACGGAGGACCGCTCGGTCCGGGCGCTCCCGGCCGGGCAAGAATTTTCTTCAGTTCGTCGCGATCGAGACGCGGCGCCCGCGACATCGCTTTGCGGTCCTTATCCGAGATGTTATTGGTCTCGGGCCGCTTAGAGACCTTCTGCTCATCCGGCGGCAGTTCGAGATAGGTGAGGTCCTTCTCCTTCATCAAGTCATTGGGACTGACTTCGATGACCGCGTGTCTGGGCAAGTATCTTTCTAACTTTTGCGAATTCACCAGCAGAATCACGATGGTCAGGTGGACGACGACCGAGATCCACAGCGCTTCCCGCTGGCGCGAACGCGAAAGGTCATCTTGCAGCTGGATGAGGAGGGCGGGCGCCTCGTGGGCTTCCAGGTACGCTGATTCCCAACTGCCCGCATCGTACAGATCACTGCTATCCGCGCCGGAGGCTGGTTGCGACGGCCGAGCGGGCGGAATTTGGGTCGTCGACATCAAACCTCTGGTTAGACACGTTCGGGCCACCTTTAGTTGCTGGAATGCGGACTGTGTTCCCGCAGCCAGAGGCCAAGGCAGGGCCGTAAAAAATCCCTTGGCGACGCGCGCCTAAGTGCCTTCATTTTCGCATTTTTCGGTTCATCGTGCGAAAAACTGAAGTCACTGCGCCTGGAGATTGCATCCGATTTGTCAATGGAAGGATATCGCGAATTCCGGCGACCGCCTGTCAAGAAGTGTAAATGCTTATCCGATCGCTCCCAGACGCTCCAGCTTCACCTTCCGGCCGTGTTCACGGATCACGGCTTCGATGTTCAGGGCTACCGCCAGGGCCCGGCGCCCATCCTCAAGCGACACCACTGGCGTGGAGCGCTGACGAACGGCGATGAGGAAAGCCCTGAGCTCGGCATGCAGGGGCTCTTCTGCTGCCACCTCCGGCTTGATCACGTTGATCTGCGGATTTACCGAGGGTGAACCCGTGGTTTCAGTCTCTCCTCCGATGCTGAAGGCAAGGACATCCTGACGGCTGTAATCGATCGAAATGTACTGTTTGGGTTGGAAGAACCGCAGCTTGCGGACTCGTTCGGTCGAAACCCGGCTGGCGGTAAAGTTCGCTATGCAGCCGGATTCGAATTCCAGGCGTACGTTTGCGATGTCTACTTTCCCTGAAAGAATGGGCAGGCCGACGGCGCGTATTTCTTTGACCGGTGAATTTACGAAGGAGAGGACAACATCGAGGTCGTGGATCATCAGGTCGAGCACGACATCCACATCGAGCGAACGCGGCGAAAAAATGCTCAGGCGATGCACTTCGAAGAACATTGGCTGGGTGACCAGCGGAACTGTAGCCCGAACCGCTGGATTAAAGCGCTCCACATGACCCACCTGTGCGATGCGGCCGAATCGCTGCGCCAATCGGATCAGTTCGTCGGCTTCAGCCAGGGAAGCAGAAACCGGTTTTTCGATGAGGACGTCGACTCCCGCTTCCATCAGTGCGCGACCAACTTTCAGGTGCTCAACCGTGGGAACGGCGACCGACGCCGCCTGAATTTCGCTGTGTGTGGTAGTGAGCTGCTGGATGGAACTGAAGCTGCGACAGCCAAATTCCCGCGCTACTTCATCCGCGCGCGCCAGATCATCATCTACAACCCCGACCAGGCGGACAGCTTCACCCTGTCGTGCCAGCTCGTGATAAACACGAGCGTGATTGCGCCCGAAGGCGCCCACGCCGATCACAGCGACATTGATTAAGCTATCCGGCGAGCGGAATCTCCAGCACTGGAAAGCATTAAACCACAGACCGAGGGACAGCCGCCCTCGGCTGTCCGCGCTAACCGCCCGCCTTCTTCAACAGCGCAATCTGGCCAGCGTGGTAAAGCTCATGCTGAACGATTCCGCTGAACAGGTAAAAGAAGTTGTAGTAATTCTCAGTCTTGCCTGGCACTTGCTCCTGCAGACGCGAATCCGGGAATTCGGCCACCGCTTTCACCAGTTCATTGTGGGTACGCTTCGTATCCTCGACAGTCTTTCGCCAGGCGGCTTCGCTGGTGTCTCTGACTGGCGGAAAGTTCTGTTCGTCATTGAGGGTCACCGCTTGGCCGCCAGTGTGGCGCAACGCGGCGCCATCCCAGGCAGCGATGTGCAGAACCAACTCCCAAATGGTGTGGGCGTTCTTGATCGGCCTCGCACTGGCCATCGTGGCATTGACGCCGGCAAGAATTTCATCCAGGGGATCGCCGTGCCACGCCTCTCCCTCGAAGGCGCGGCGAATCTGGTCAGCGAGTCGTGCAGTTTCGGACATGGAACCCTCACCTGAAGATTAAATTTGTTGTCCTGATAGATGATTTTGAACCAGCTCACCGGCCGACCCGAAAAACCGATGTTCGGGTCTATTCGGCCACGACCGCTATCGAAGCCGCATCCGCCGCCGTGATGATGGCAGCGCCATCCAGCAAAAGGCATTTTCCCGCATCCACTGCGAGACAGGTAGCTCCCTCTTTTCGCATCACTTCAATTGTCTTCAGTCCAATTACCGGAACATCAAAACGCATGTCCTGATTCGGTTTGGCGA
>CATPBY010000071.1 GCA_955652845.1 uncultured Terriglobales bacterium
GAGTGGAAGCATCCGCTTCCAGTGATGCCATGATCTGTCCCGCGCGCTCGATGGTAGCGTCGGTTCCCTCCATGGCTTCCACCGCGACGCAGGCCAGTTCAGCGATGACGACGGTCTGGCCGATATCGAACTGAGCCAGATGACGAGCCACGCCCCGCCCGTAATCGATGTCTTTTTTCTCCTGCCCGGTCGGGGTGCGCTGGCTGAGAATCCCCGATTTGGCCAGAAGCGGCTCCAGCAATGAGGTCGAACTCTCCAGCCTGATTCCCTCATCGCCCAGAACTTTGGAGACTGCCCCCAGCAACGAATCCGTGTTGCGTGCAGCCGACGAGAGCAAAAGCTTTGCCAGGCGCCAGTCTGGCCGGATGCTGGAAAATATCTGCTTGTGCTTGACTTGGCCGGCCATGATGGCGCGTTGAACGCCTTCACGCTTAAAAGTGTCGATAAGCTTGGAAAGTTCGCCGAGCGAAAGCCAGTGGACCGAAGCGGACCCGCAGCTCTCAATTTCCTGAGAGGCCTCTTCCTTGATGGCCGCGACCACCACTTCCAATCCTTGGGCGCGGGCGGCATTCAGCACCAGGAATGGAAACCGGCCATTGCCGGCAATAAGACCCAGTCTCTCTTTTGGTTTTACTCCAGACATATCAGGCAATCTAAAGCCAGCCTACGAAGGGCGCTCCCCAGCTAAAAGCTAAAGCTGATCTCTACTTAATTACGCCCCGCTCCGACACTTCGATAAACTGGATCAGCATTTCCACATCCTCGCCGCGCTCCGGTTCTGACTTTAGCTTCGCCAGCGCTTGCGACGTGTTGAGCTTCGAGGCAAGCAGAACTTTGTAGGCGTGGTGGATCTTGCGGATCCGTTCCTTGCTGAAACCGCGCCGTTCAAGTCCGACTGCATTGAGCCCGTAGGCGTGGGTATCGCGGGCGGCAGCGGTCTTGGAAAACGGCAGCACATCCCGGGTAATGGTTGTGCCTCCTCCAATGTAGGCGTGCGCGCCGATGCGCACGAATTGATGCACCGGGCAGAGCGCACCCACAACCGCCCAGTCTTCCACGGTAACGTGGCCGCCCAGGGTCGCCGCATTTGCCAGGATTACGTTGTCTCCAATTACGCAGTCGTGCGCAACGTGCGCGTAAGCCATGATTAGAGTGCGGTTGCCTACGCGCGTAAGCCCGCCACCTTTTGCGGTCCCGCGGCTGACCGTAACGAATTCGCGGATGACGTTGTGGTCGCCGATCTCCAGACGTGTGGGTTCACCGGCATAGGTCAAGTCCTGCGGCGGCATGCCCACGGAGGCAAACGGAAAAAAGCGATTACCAACGCCGATCTTGCTTGGTCCCTCGATGGCAACATGGGAGAGCAACTGGCACCCTTCCCCTAGTTCCACCTCAGGCCCGACCACACAATAGGGGCCGATCCGGCACGAGAAATGAACTTTGGCGAGTGGATCGACGATCGCGGTGGCGTGCACGTTTTCGGTATCATGACTTAAGGCAGTCATTCATCGCGCTTCGCGTCGGCGCCGCTAGGCCTCTGCTCCGCCTTCTCCTTCGCCGCTCCCGGAAACATCGCCCGATCCTCCCCTGCCGCGTTCGCGATCGACAAGTTGACAGGTCACGATAGCGTCGGCCACACGTTTATCTCCCACGTACGCAGCGCCCTCCATGCGTACGGCAAGATTTCGTCCGGAACTGCGCCATGCTTTTACCTCCACTTCCAGTCGTAACTGGTCGCCCGGTACCACTGGGCGCCGGAAACGCGCCTTCTCGATTCCCGTAAATACCATCAGCTTGTCGCTGCGATCTTCCACTTCGGTGAGCAGCAACGCCCCGCCTGCCTGCGCAATCGCTTCCACAATCAGCACTCCTGGCATGATCGGAAGGCCAGGAAAGTGCCCTACAAAAAATGGCTCATTAACGGTGACATTCTTGATGGCCACAATCCGCTGCTTGCGCGTAAGGTCAATTACCCGATCGATCAGCAAAAACGGAAAACGGTGCGGCAGGATGCGCTGAATGTCATGAATATCCAGCGAGACTCTGGATGCCTCCGGAATCTCGGTCACAGGGTGAGTAGTATCGGTCATTGCCAGTCTCGTTGGGTGCGAAGATTATACTGTACCCCGCCCTGAGTTCCAGCCGAGTGCACGGTCACAGATGAAGAAAGCTCACCACAAAGCACGAGCATCCTCGCCCATATCACCTGAGTCCGCCAAGCGCCTGAGCTATTTCCATGAGCGAACCGGCGAGATCGTCCAGACCATCCGTCAATTAGTGGAAGTCGAATCACCCAGCGACGACAAGTCCGCCGTGGACAATCTGGGATCGCTCCTGGCCGGCCGATTTGAGAAGTGTGGCGGACACGCAAAGTTTCACCGCGCGCAAGGCTTCGGCGATCACCTGCAGGTGGACTTCGCCGGCAAGCGCGGCGGGAAGCCGGTGTTACTGCTGGGGCACCTGGACACCGTGTACCCGTTGGGCACTCTGGCAACCATGCCTTGCCGCATCGCCGATGGCCGCCTCTGGGGACCCGGCGCGCTCGATATGAAGTCGGGAATCGGTCTGATGCTGCACGCTATCGAGGGTCTTCTGACACAACATGGGGACGATTTGCCGCGGCCGCTGACGATTCTGCTGGTCTCTGACGAAGAAGTCGGCAGCGATTCGTCACGCCGGATCACCGAAAATCTGGCGCGGAACTCTTCCGCGGTGCTGGTTCTTGAACCTTCCTATGGGCTGCGCGGAGCGGTGAAGACCGCGCGCAAGGGAGTGGGGGAATATACGCTGAAGGTCACTGGAACGGCCGCGCACTCCGGTCTGGACTTCGAAAAAGGCGAAAGCGCGATTCTGGAGCTGGCAAAACAAATCACCGCGATTTCGAAACTGGTGGACATCAAGCGAGGGCTGACCTTGAATGTTGGCTTGATCAGGGGAGGGACGCGGACTAATGTCATTCCCGCCGAGGCCACTGCGGCGCTCGATGTCCGAATTGCGCGTAAAGGCGATGCCGCCGGCATCGATCGAACGTTGCGCTCGCTCAAACCTTTCAACCGCAAATGCAAACTGCAAATTACAGGCTGCATAAACCGTCCACCCATGGAACGGACGCGAGGCGTGGGAACGCTTTACCAGACGGCTACGGAGATTGCCCGGCAGCTCGGCTGGAAACTGGAAGAAGCGGCAGTCGGTGGGGGCTCAGACGGAAACTTCACGGCGGCGTTGGGAATTCCGACCCTGGATGGCCTCGGTGGCGTCGGCGAAGGCGCGCATGCCATTCATGAGTCAATCGTCATTTCCGAACTACCCCGTCGGGCGGCTCTCCTGGCCACGTTGATCGAAAAAGTGTAGGCGCGGGCGTCCCCGCGGGTACCGTCTTTCGCATTTCTTTGACTCCGTGGAGAGCTAAGCCTAGAATTTCCACAGGGGTGTTTTCCGCGAGTCCAACGCTGGCGACCCCGCTGGGGAGGTCCATACATGCCTGGGAAATTGGGTTTGCCTGAAATACTGCTGATCTTGGCCATTGCGCTGCTGATTTTTGGTCCAAGCAAACTCGCCGATTTAGGTAAGGGCTTAGGTGAAGGTATCAAGAACTTTAAGTCGGCGGTAAAAGACGGCGAAGAAAATCCGGAGAAGAAGCCGTAAGTTTCGCTGCGCCCGTCAAGGTTCTAAAACATCCCTCGTTCTCTAAGCATGCGACAGACCAGCGCTACCGGTAATCCCACCACATTGAAATAATCTCCCTCGATGCGCGTGATCCATCGCGATGCAATCCCCTGGATACCGTAGGCGCCGGCCTTGTCCCTGGATTCCCCGGT
The DNA here is from genome assembly GCA_955652845.1 of uncultured Terriglobales bacterium. Classification (GTDB taxonomy): domain Bacteria; phylum Acidobacteriota; class Terriglobia; order Terriglobales; family Acidobacteriaceae; genus JABCYV01. Next base: position 3,819 of record CATPBY010000071.1, read on the forward strand.
CGCGATGTAGGAGCGGATGTCCTCGTCGCTCAGGTCGCTCATTGTGACCAATGTAGTCTCCGAACGCCCGTCCTCGAACCCAATTCCCAGCGGTCCGGCCAGACATACCGCGGTCGTCACCTGGTGCGTGCGGCCAGAGAGCAGGCGCAGCATGCGAGCGGCGTCGGCCTCATCGTGGGGCTTGCCGAGAATTTCGCCATCCACGATCACTATGGTATCGGCGCCCAGCACACAGTCATCCGGACGCTCGAGAAGAATGGCTAGCGCCTTCTGGCGTGCCATTCGCTGAGCAAAATCACTTGCCTTTTCGCCCTTCCAAGGCACTTCAGGAATATTCGTTGGTTGGGTAACAAAATCTATACCGGCGTTGCGCAGAAGTTCCTGACGGCGTGGAGACGCGGAAGCCAGGACCAGCGGCATCACCTGCTGCCCACCGTTCCCTGAACCGATTCGATCAGTTTTCTGGAGTCATATCCGATTCCATCTTTGAAGACAATCTCGATATTTTCGATATCTTCAATCTTCAGCGACGGGTCGCCCTTTATCACAACCAGATCGGCCAGCTTCCCGGTTGCTATCGTGCCGATGCGATCTGCTTCGCCTAGAAACTGGGCTCCGTTCGCGGTGGCGATGTGGATAGCCTCGACCGCTGTGAATCCGGCTTCGACCAGCAACTCGACTTCACGCTGGTCGCCGAAGCCGGCGATTACGCCCCCCATGCCGGTGGGATCTTCACCAGCGAGCAACAACCCGCCAGCCTGCACGAAGGCCCGTTCGAATTCCATTTCCCTCTTGAAGGCGGCTGGCCAGGGCGAAACCTCGGTGTCATAGGCTCGTTTGGAACGGCTGGCATCGTCAGAATGGACTTTGTTATTGAGGAATTCATTGCGCGCGTCGGGTGACAGGGCATCGAGAACGCGCCGCTGAATCGTAGGGCGCCCCGGCACACTCAACTCAAATACGGGCAATGTTGAGGTCACCGCAACGTGGCGCCGGATAAGCTCGAGAATCATGTCATGCACCGGCCCGCTCTGCATGTCCAATTTGGAGACGAAGTCCGGAGCCTCAGCTTTCTCGGGACACTCGCCCGGCTTTTTCCAGGGAAAGAATTCAGTGTCAACGAGCAGTCCGTGTTCCAGGTCGTCAATGCCGAGGGCGGCCGCTTCGCGAAATCCGACGGCACACAAATGCCCCGTGACCTTCGCCCCGCGCTTGTGAGCCGCCGAAATCGCAGCCGAAAGCTCGGCGGGAGTAATGAACATATAGGCTTTAAAGTTATCCACGCCCTGGTCCAGCCAGAAGTTCACCGTTCGCGTAGCATCTTCCGGCCCGGTGAGTTGATGCAATTGCAGTGCCCAGCTTCCCTTGCCTTCTAAATAAGGTCCTGTTACGTGGATGTGAGGCCCAGGCATCGTGCCCGCGTCGACTGCATGCTTGATTTCCAGGTCAGTGTAAGGCTCAAGCGAGCCCGTAGTGCGAATTGTTGTTACGCCTCCCGCCAGGTAAAGCCGCGGAAAACTGAAACCCATTTCGCCGAAAATTCCGTCACCCATGGGATAAAACATGTGATCGTGCATACCGACCAGACCGGGAATCAGACTATAGCCATGCAGATCCATGACCTGCGCCTCGGCCGGAATCTTCGCCGAACTCGCATCCGAAACCGATTCGATCTTCCCCTTGGAGAAAGTCACGGTCTGGTCATCGCGAGCCGGCGCTCCGGTTCCATCAATCACGCGGACATGGGTGAGAGCCACCACCGGCGCTTTGACCTTTACGAATTCGCTGACTTCCGGCGAAAGATTCTGGCCGCGAGCGATTGCAACGGCAATCAGTGCGCACAGCACGGTATGAAGACATCTCCACATATAAATTCCCCGGTGAGAGATTTGCGTTTGAGATTGTATCGGAGGGCAAGTCTAACTGCGAATCAACTCAATGCGATTGCCACACGTTCCTGCTTGTCCCGCCTTATTGATCAATCGATCGGCATGCCGCGAATTATGGAGTCACAGTTTCTCGATGCCCGGATTTCGAAACTCGTTGCGTAACGACTTGAGAAATGGTTCTCCCGACGCTTGCAGTTTTCGCTCCAGCCGTTCGGTGCAATCGCAATCGCCGCAAGCCCAGGGTTCTGAACCATTCTGATCGCGGCAACGGCTGCGGTCGTGCGCATCCTGCACCCGCGCCAGTTCAAAGTATCGCTCCCAGTACGGCCGCTCTTCCAGAAGAGGGGTGGGGCAATAGCAGACCTCGACCCAGCGGGCGGTTTTATCCGGCCCAAGCCTCGCACCGTATTGCGCAAATACTCACCTTCAGCTGCCGAACCTTTTCCCAGAGTTTCATTCTGGATTGCTTCAAGAAGAGAATGTTCACAACCCGGCTTCACGCGAGCTCTAACCAGATATCGCATGGAACTATTTTATATCGAAGCTAAGATGCCGGGCCTCAGACTTCAGGCTTCAGACGTCTGCGAAGCGTCAAACTACGAACGAGTGAAGCCTGAAGTCGACGCCAGAAGTCCGATAGCCGGAGTCCGGGGTTCGACGCCCGTTCTTTCCCGCCTGTTAGAATCACAACATTGACCGCCGCAGCCATGGACGCCAGTCTCCTCCGCAATTTTGCGATCATTGCGCATATTGATCACGGAAAGTCCACGCTCGCCGACCGCCTGCTGGAGTTGACCGGTTCACTAACCGCACGCGAGATGCAGGCCCAGGTGCTCGATTCCATGGATTTGGAGCGGGAGCGCGGCATCACCATCAAGGCCCACGCCGTCCGCATGATGTACACCGCGCATGATGGCCAGACTTACCAGCTGAACCTGATCGATACGCCGGGCCATGTGGATTTTTCCTACGAAGTTTCGCGCTCCCTGGCCTCATGCGAAGGGGCGCTGCTGATAGTTGACGCCTCGCAAGGCGTCGAAGCACAGACGCTGGCCAACGCCTACCTGGCCATCAATAATGGCCTCGAGATTATTCCTGTCATCAACAAAATTGACTTGCCCAGCGCCGATATTGAGCGCACCAAAGAAATGATCGAAGGCGCTGTTGGACTGGACGCCTCCGACGCCGTGCTCATCAGCGCAAAGACCGGGCAGGGCGTGCCCGACGTGCTCGAAGCCATAGTAAAACGGGTTCCTCCGCCGAAAGGGAATCCTGAGAACCGGCTGCAGGCGCTGATTTTCGACTCCTGGTTTGATCCCTACCGCGGTGTAATCGTCTTGATCCGTGTGTTCCAGGGGACACTGCGCAAGGGACAAAAAATCCGGCTCATGTGGAACGGGCGCGTGCTCGATGTGGAAGCTCTCGGCGTGCTGACGCCCAAACCTGTCGAGATCGGGGAATTGCGCGCCGGCGAAGTCGGATTTCTGATCGCCAATATCAAGAACGTCGCGGACACGAAAATCGGAGACACCATCACTGACGAGTCCAATCCCGCTATCGAGCCCCTGCCTGGCTTCGAAGAGATCAAGCCGATGGTGTTCGCTGGACTCTATACCGTCGATGCCCATGAGCACACCCAGCTCCGCGAGGCCCTGGAAAAGCTTCGGCTCAACGACTCATCATTTTTCTACGAGCCGGAAAGTTCGGTTGCTCTGGGTTTTGGTTTCCGCTGCGGCTTCCTTGGACTGCTCCACATGGAAATCATCCAGGAGCGCCTGGAGCGCGAGTTCAATCTCGAACTCATTACCACCGCTCCCGGCGTGCGTTACAAAATCACTAAGACTGATGGCACGCTCGTTGAAGTAGACAATCCATCACGCTGGCTGCCGCAGAGTGAAATCGCCAGGGTGGAGGAGCCGGTGATCCTGGCTACGATTCTCAGCAACGAAGAGTATGTAGGCGGAATTCTGAAGCTGGTAGAAGAAAAGCGTGGTAAGCAGAAAACTTTTGAGTACGTGAGTTCGTCCCGCGTAATGCTGCACTACGAGCTGCCGCTGAATGAAATCGTGCTCGACTTTTATGACCGCCTGAAATCCGTCTCCCGTGGCTACGCTTCGCTCGACTATCACCTCGCTGATTATTGGGATTCGCCCATGGTCAAGCTCGATATTCTAGTCGCAGGCGAGCCGGTGGACGCGCTGTCGATCATTGTTCACCGTGATTTCGCCTACGAACGAGGCAAGGCGCTGGTCTCGAAAATGCGCGAGCTGATCCCCAGGCAGATGTTCGAAGTCGCTATTCAGGCATCGATCGGCGCTAAGATCATCGCCCGCGAAACCGTGCCCGCCATCCGCAAGAACGTTCTCGCCAAGTGCTACGGCGGCGACATCACACGCAAACGCAAGCTGCTCGAGAAACAGAAAGAAGGCAAGAAGCGCATGAAGCGCATTGGCCGCGTGGATATCCCCCAGGAAGCGTTCCTGGCGGTGCTAAAAGTAGGCGAAGACAGCTGATACAGGCTGGTCCGGATTTCTTCGGTGATGCATCACCCTGTCCTGCAAAGTGTGCAAATCTCAAAGGTTGCTTGAAATTGCATACCCCGATTCTGCACGGCCTGCCGGTGGCTGGTTAGCTGTCTAACTCACATTGAATATATAACTTACATCAATTTCCAGGTTCCATCGCCGGTATCCAACCGCAGTGCGTTTTAACCCTGGCGATAAATGGACCAGCCCTTCCACAAGCTTTCCACAGGGCTCTGGAACAGGAATTGAGCTTCATTTTTTAAGGATAAGTCAGCTTACTGCGGTGCCGAAATACCGTCACCGAGCATGGACTCGAAGCGCGTCGAATTCTTGAGAAACGCGAGATTTACCCGGCCTGTAGGGCCGTTCCGCTGTTTGGCAATAATCAGCTCGGCGCGGCCCTCAAGTTCGGGCTCGCCGGGCTTGTAAACCTCTTCGCGGAAAATAAATGCCACCACGTCGGCATCCTGCTCAATCGATCCCGATTCACGCAGGTCGGCAAGTTGTGGCCGATGATCGCCGCCGCGACTCTCGGGCGCGCGGCTCAACTGAGAAAGGGCGATGACCGGAACCCTGAGCTCTTTCGCCAGACCTTTCAGTCCACGCGAAATCGCTGATACTTCCTGGGTGCGGTTCTCGTAACGCCTCCCGCCGCCCGACATCAGCTGCAGATAATCCACGATGATGAGGTCAAGCTTGCCGGACGACTGCTGCAGTCGCCGCGCTTTCGCCCGCATTTCACTGAGGGAGATGCCCGGAGTATCGTCGATAAAAATGGGTGCGTGCGCCAGTTGTTCCATGGCGCGCACAACTTTGGCCTCGTCGTCGCGCCACAGCGAACCGGTGCGCATCTTGTGAGAGTCCACCTTTGCTTTGGAACAAAGCAAGCGGAGCAGAAGCGCCTCCCGCGACATCTCCAGCGAAAAGACTCCCACCGTCTTCTGATCCTCTATGGCGGCATTTTCCGCAATATTAAGCGCGAACGCGGTCTTGCCCATGGACGGACGCGCCGCAATAATAATCAGGTCGGAGTTTTGAAAGCCGCTGGTCATTTCATCCAGATCGGTGTAGTGGGTAGCGAGTCCGGTGATGCGCTGCCCGCGCTGCAGCAAAGCATCCACCGATCCGAAAGACTCTTTGACAATTTCCTGCACGCCCATGAAACCGCGTCCAATGCGTTTTTCAGAAAGCTGAAAAATGGCGGCTTCGGCGTCGTTGAGAATTTCTTCCGCGGGGTCGCTTTGTTCCGCGGCGCGGGCAATGGCGGAATTGGCGGCGTGAATCAATCCGCGAAGCATTGACTTATCGCGAACGATCTTGATGTAGTGCTCAATACTGGGACGGTCCGGCACACCGTCTACCAGCCCCGAGATGTACCCGACATCGCCGATGGCCTCCAGCTCTTTACGGCGATCCAGTTCTTCTACCAGGGTGATCATGTCGATCGGCCGCGAGGATTCGGCCAGGTCGACCATGCGGTTGTAAAGGCGGCGATGAGAGTCGAGAGAGAAATCCTCCGGCTTCAGATGTTCGGCAGCCTGGTTGTAAGCGAGGTTGTCCAACAGAATGGCGCCGAGGATGGATCGCTCGGCTTCAACGTTCGCCGGGAGGCTGTGCGCGAGAATGTAGTCAGTGGTTGCCAGAGTTGCTTACCTGCGCGCTCGGATCACAAACTGCATGTCACTTTTACCGCAGTATAGGCAAACAAAAAGCGAAGCACAACTTGAGATCTGAGGGGTGCGCCTTCTACCCGGCGAAATTCGCCAGTCAAAACAAATGCGGCCCAGGCCAGCCACCCGGGCCGCATTTTGCTTCGTGGATGCCCCGTCCGCCCTTTGCCGCGCAAACGGCAGAGCGTGCGTTCAAAAACCGCATCCCGATGGGAATGCCCGTCTTTTGACGCACCCGCGAATCTGGAATGACTCGCGAGGATCAGGAAAAAACCGGCAGCTTAGTCCTGCCTTAGCGAGCAAGACCTTCTGAGGAGGCCGCAACGCCCGGGTTCCCTCAAACGCGCCTAAGCGCGCTCTGGGAGACCTCCGGCAGTTCACCCTCGAGAACCGCCGAAGCCGCCAGTTTTGACATGATCTTCAGCAGACGCTTAAACATCTCACGCATGCACTGTCAGCAATGTGCTTGAACTGGCAAAAGCCCGCAACAGAAAATGCGGCCATCATTGTGCAGAAGCTGTGGAGGACGAAGATTCTTTGTGGAAACCGCTGGAAAAGTCAGAAAAAATCAACCACGGATTATCGCGGAAACTTCCTGCTTCACGTCCCAAGAAAAAACCCAGCCGAAGCTGGGATTCTTAAAGCTTGTCATCAGCGCGAAACTTGTCATCCGAGCGAAGCGCGGGATCCGGGTGTTGACCTTCGAACTAGTCCCTGACTCCATCCAGAAACGCCCGCAGTTTCCGCGAACGCGACGGATGCCGCAACTTACGCAGCGCCTTGGCTTCGATCTGGCGGATGCGCTCGCGAGTCACGGCAAACGACTGGCCAACTTCTTCCAGCGTGTGCTCGCTGCCATCCTCCAATCCAAAGCGCATCTTGATGACCTTTTCTTCGCGCGGGCTCAGAGTACGCAGCACCTGACCGGTCTGGTCTTTCAGGTTAACGTTGATGACTGCTTCCGCGGGCGATACTACTGCGCGATCCTCAATGAAATCGCCCAGGTGCGAATCTTCCTCTTCGCCAATCGGAGTCTCGAGCGAGATTGGTTCCTGCGCGATCTTCAGTACCTTGCGCACCTTGGCGACTGGAATATCCATGCGCTTGGCGATTTCTTCCGAGGTCGGTTCACGGCCCAGTTCCTGCACCAGTTGCCGCGAGGTGCGGATCAGCTTGTTGATGGTCTCGATCATGTGCACAGGAATGCGGATGGTGCGCGCCTGATCGGCAATGGCACGAGTAATGGCCTGCCGAATCCACCACGTGGCGTAAGTTGAAAACTTATATCCCCGACGGTATTCGAACTTGTCGACAGCCTTCATCAGCCCGATGTTGCCTTCCTGAATCAGATCCAGGAATTGCAGCCCGCGGTTGGTATATTTCTTGGCGATGGAGACCACCAGGCGCAGGTTGGCTTCGATCAACTCCCGCTTGGCTTGCTCCGCGTCCATGTCGCCCTGGATGATCTCGCGCTGCGTGCGCTTGAGCTCCTGAAACGACACCCCAGCCTCGGTTTCCAGCTTCTCCAGTTCAGAGCGAATCGCCCGGGACTGGCGCCGGTACTCTTTACGCTGATCCTCGCTCCGCGTCGCGTCTGCTTTTTTTTCCAGGTTCTGAGACTGGCGGTCCAGCGAGCGCATGGTGTCAACTGACTTGTTGACCCGTTCGATCAGCCGTTTGCGTTCATTATTGGTAAATCCCAGCCTGCGGACGCACAGCGAAACCTGCACCACCGCCCGGGCCAGCGCCAGACGATAACGGCGGTAATCTTTGGGCCGCTTCTTCTGCGGGACATTGGCGAACTTCTCCCCAACTTGGGCGGACTTCTTGTAAGCCTTGGCTAAATCGTCGATCTTTCCGGTGAATTCCTTCAAACGGTTCTGCAGGATTTCATCGGTAATCTCTTCCTCATCAAACGTGACCACTTCCTTGATGGAGCGGACACCCTTCTTGAGGTCCTCGCCCATCGCCAGCAGCTCGTGAATGACGATCGGGGAGCGCGATAAAGCCTTCAACACACGCAGTTGCCCGCGCTCAATTCGCTTGGCGATTTCCACTTCGCCTTCGCGCGTAAGCAGCGGAACCGTCCCCATCTCCCGCAAATACATGCGGACCGGGTCGTTGGTTTTTTCCAGAGCGCCGGGGGTGAGGTCGAGTTCGACGTCCTCGCCGACTTCCTCTTCTTCGAACTTTTTATCGAGCGCGGAGGAGGGAAGCTTTGGTCCCTCCAGCACATCGATTCCCTGGGTGCCGATGGTGGTCAGCAGATCGTCGAGGTCCTCGGGAGAATGCACGTCGTGCGGGATAAGGTCGTTCACCTGGTCATAGGTGAGATATCCCTTCTCTTTACCTGCGTCGATCAGCTTTTTAATGTCGTCGTACTTGTCGTCAAGAGCCAAAACGGATTACCCTCTATTCGTCCTATGGACAGGACTCAGAACGTTTTTTTGCGGTGGGAACGTGGAGTTGCGGGACTGCAAACTGGCACAAACTTTTAAATTGTAGCACGGTCCGATAGCGCCTTCCAGACGATGTTGCCCGATTCCACGAAACTTACCGTATCCCGCTACTGCTTAATCACTTAGATGTGCTCTAAGTCCATTTAGTTTCATCATAATAAAACCTTTCAAGCGGCGGGCGCAGGCCCCTCGTCCGCCAAACCGGGGTCCATCAACGCGCGCTTGAGGCGGAGCTTTTCCTGAAGCAGGGACTGCAGCCGGCCGGGCTCCTGACCTTGAGCGGCCTGCAGCGCGCGCTGGACGTGCTCCAGTTTGCGCCGCAGTTGAATACGCCGCAAAGCGCGCACCGCCCCTTCCAGGTGTCCGGCGTTGAGTTCCTCGTCTTCCTTCATCAGGATAGAAGCCAGCAGATTGCGTCCGGGCTCTGAAAGCGGCAATTCTGTTATATCGGCAGGCACGGGGGAGGAATTCAGCAGGGTCGCTATCAATTCCTCGGTTGCCAGACCCAAATGCAGCAATTCCGTCTTAAGAACGAACTGGGCCTGGCGAGCCGGATCGAACTCTTCTTCCGCGCCATCGCGTTCGGATACATGCTCTCCGGCCGCCTGCATCTGAGACGCCGACGCCAGAGCGCGGATGAGGATCTTCTCGGCTTCGGTGATTTGAGCTTCGGCGGGGGCCTTGAGCGCCGTTGCCGATCGATTTGCGGCGGCGTGCTTCAACTCCTGACGGAGCACGGCCGAGTCAATGCCAATCTTCTGCGCGATCTCGCGCGCCAGTTCATCGCGCACAATCCGGCTGGGCACTCGTTGGATGTGCGGCAACAGGTAGTTCACCGCCTTCACTTTGCCTTCGGCGCTGCGTACCGGGAACTGTGCCCGGGCCCGCTCGATCAGATAGTCGAAGTAGCGCTGAGAATTCTTCAGCGCCTGCGCGTAGGCATCCCGCCCTTTACGGCGGATGAACAAGTCGGGATCGAATCCCGATTCCAGGGTGAGCACTTTGACCTGAAATTCCTCTTCGATCAGCAATGCCAAAGTGCGCTCGGTCGCCTTGGCCCCGGCTGTGTCGGGATCGAAGTTCACTACCACGTTCTTGCTGGACCGGGCCAGAAGGCGGGCTTGAAGTTCAGTGAAAGCCGTGCCCGAACTGGCAATCACGTTATGAAACCCTGCGGCAAATACTGAAATGCAATCCATCTGTCCTTCCACCAGGATGGCATACTCGAGCTTGCGGATGGCCTCTCTGGCCTGGTCCAGGTTGAACAGGACACGCGATTTTGAATAGATCGCAGTCTCAGGAGAGTTCAAATATTTAGGCCCGGATTTCTCGTCGGCAGAGAGCGTTCTGCCGGTGAAAGCGATCACCCGCCCGGCTTCATTGGCGATGGGAAACACCACGCGGTCGCGGAACTTGGAGTACATGGAAGCGACTGTTGGTCCCTTCGCTTGGCTCAGGGCAGGCTGCAAACGGCCGTCGGGGGTTGGTGGCTGGTCCTTCGTCGTTGGCTTTGCCGCTTGTACACCAATCTGTTCGCTGTCGAGGGACCTGGTGTTTTGGTGTCGGCGGTCTGCTGTCCGAGCTCCTCCGTCCTGCTTCCATGAGAACAATCCGCTCTCCTGCAGTACTTCTTCCTCGAACTCTGCGCGCAACCGGTCGCGCAGAATAAATCCTGAATCCGGCGCGTACCCGATGCGAAACGCCTTGATAATTGCCTCATCCAGACCACGTCCCGCTAAATATTGCCGGGCATGCGCCCCTTCAGGCCGCCTGAGATATTCCTGAAAGAAAGCGCATGCCTTCTCATGGATTTCGAGCAGCACAGTCCGCAGCCTGGCTTCCTTAGCCTCAGCCGGACTGCTGTAGCTGATCCTGGGCAGCGCGATGCCAAGCTTTTGCGCAATGGTTCGGACCGCTTCCGGAAAAGTGATGTTCTCGATCTTCTGCACAAAGCTGAAGACATCGCCCGAGACCCCGCACCCGAAGCAGTGATAAAACTGCCGTGTAGCATGCACCGAAAACGACGGCGTCTTTTCGTTATGGAAGGGACAAAGTCCGGAATAGTTCTGCGCCCCAGACTTCTTCAGCTTGACGTAATCGCCAACAACGCGGACGATGTCCGCCTGCTGCTTGACGATTTCCTTGAAATCGCTGGCTTCAGTCATGAAGGAGAGCTGTCCGCAGGAATTGTGCGGCAGAGAGTCGCTTAGGGGAATATAGCAGGGTAGGATTGTTGTGGAGAAGCTGTGGAAAGAAGGAATGAGATGTGGACAATGGAGGAAACTAAGCTGGGTGTTCGGTTTGCAGACTTTGATCGTGGGGCCGCTGACATGCTTTCCCGGGCTTGTCGAAACCTAGAACTCCATCACACCCGTAACTCCACCACCGTCGCCCCCGCTCCGCCTTCATTCTGCGGAGGCTCGATCACCGACGCGACGTGGGGATGCTGCCGCAGATATTGCCGCAAGGCCTTGCGCAAAATTCCCATGCCGCTGCCATGGACTACGCGCACGCGGGGGAGTCCTGCCAAAAATGCGCGATCGATGAACTTTTCGACTTCGGCGGTGGCGTCATCCACGGTGCGGCCGATGACGTTGATCTCGGACGCGGCGCTCGCGCTCTCTTTTTCCAGCGAGACTGAAAATCCGCGCGCCCGCGCGGCCGTGACCGGAGAGTCGCCGGCGCGGACCACGACTTCCGCGATGTCGTCGCGCGCGATTTTCATTTTCATGTTGCCGATCTCGACTTCGAAGTGATTGTCATCCGTGCGGCGCGTCACCATGGCGGGCCGTCCCATGGACTTAAGCTTGACGGTATCCCCCTCGGAGACGTGCTTTACCAGTTGCGGCTGGGCATGGCGATCACCCTGATCGGCGCCGGTGGAGTGAGCGACCACGGTCGAATCAAACTGATCGCGGAATTCGCGACGCAACTTCGCAATGCGGCGTTCGGCGTCTTTGGATAGTTTCTGCGCTGCTGCCCGATCCTGAATGGCGCTGATCGACTCGCGCGCGTGATACTCGAAATCACGCAGCAGGCTCTCCAGTTTCTTTTCCATTTCTTTGATTTTGGCCTGCTGTTCTTTCTTTCCTTCAAGCCCCAAGCGAGATTTTTCCCGCTCAAGTTCATCTTCTCTGGTCTTCAGCCGAAGGCGCTGGGTTTCAGCCTCTCCCAATTGCTGGTGCAGGCGATCGAGGAA
>CATPBY010000072.1 GCA_955652845.1 uncultured Terriglobales bacterium
CTTTCGGCCGCGTAATCGCTGTCGGGGCAATGCGTACGATTCAGTTTACGGCGAGGTTCCGATTCTAGACATGCTGATGCTTTCTGCTTCAAAATGCGGCAGACCGGCGATTGCAGGGATTTTGACGGTTGGGTTGGTCTGCTTAAACCTGACATCGCAGGAAACCCCCAGCACATACACTTTCAAATCTGAGTCTGAGCTGGTGCTGGTCAATATTACGGTTCGTGATAATGCGGGAAAGCCGGTGCGAGACTTAAAGCGCGAAGACTTCACCATTTCGGAAGACAATAAACCGCAGCAAGTGATCTCCTTCGACCTCGAAAACACCGATTCTGTCCTTCCGCCAGCGGTTTCAGAAGCTCCATTGCTGGGAAAGGTTTTATCGCGAAGTCCGAATCCAGCGACAGGAAATCCCAGCCCTGCCTCGCCAGCTGACCTGAAGGATCGGCGTCTGATCATTTTGTTTTTTGACCTTAGCGCGATGCAGCCGGATGAAATCGATCGGGCAGCCACAGCAGCGCAGAACTATGTGGATAAGCAAATGGTTCCCGCCGACCTCGTAGCAGTAATCTGTCTGGGCAGTTCGCTGACCGTGAATCAGGACTTCACGTCGGACAAAGCCGCGATCAGGAAGACGCTGCAGACTATAAACCTGGGTGGCGGTCAGGGCTTTGAAGCAGGGCCGACGGGCGGCACCGAAGGAACACCCGATACCGGAGCGGCGTTCACCGCCGATGATACGGAATACAACATTTTCAATACGGATCGGCGGCTGGAAGCCTTACATTCGGTTGCGGATCGCCTGTCCCACGTGGACGAGAAGAAATCTTTAATCTATTTTTCCAGCGGTATGGATCGCACCGGAATTGAAAATCAGTCCGAACTCCATGCTGCGATCAACGCCGCCGTACGCGCTAACTTGTCGATCTACACCATGGATATTCGCGGCCTGCAGGCTATCGTCCCCGGAGGCGAAGCCCAGAGCGCAAGCCTGCGTGGAGTTTCTCCGTATTCGGGTGGGGCTACAATGAATGCCCTTAACTCCAATTTCAACTCTCAGGAGACTCTGGTAACGCTTGCAGGCGATACCGGCGGCCGGGCATTTCTCGATTCCAATGATTTCACTAAAGTGTTCAGCGGCGTCCAGCAGGACACTGCTGTTTATTACCTGCTCGGTTACCACAGCCGCAATTCGGCCCGCGACGGTCGCTTCCGCAAGATCACTGTACGTGTTAATCGGCCGGGCCTGAAGTTGGATTTCCGTCGAGGGTATTACGCGCCGGCCGACTTCGAGCATTCCACAAAAGAGAGCCGCGAGCTGCAACTGGAGCAGGAACTCGCCTCCGACTTACCAAGTACGGATCTTCCCGTCTATCTGGCGGCTGCCTACTTTCGCATCAGCGCTGGAAAATTCTATGTTCCGGTGTCGTTGGCAGTTCCCGGCTCGCAGATTCCTTTTACGCGCACCAATGATCAGGACCGCGCCACACTTGACGTGTTGGGAGTTGTGACGAGTTCAGATAAACGGCCGATCGGCCAGATACGTGACACGATAAAACTGGCGTTGAACACCGCTCAACTTGTTGAGCGCAAAAACATCCAGTATGACAGTGGCTTTGTTTCGCCGCCGGGAAAGTATCATTTAAAGTTTGTGGTCCGCGAGAATCAGACAGGGCGGCTAGGCTCATTCGAGACCGATTTCACCATTCCCGATCTCAAACAGAACCCGATCAAGATGAGTTCTGTGGTGCTTGCGAGCCAGGTGCGGCCGGGAGCGAAGCGGAACAGCGAAAATCCGTTGTTGCGGAGCGGTTCCGAGGTGATTCCAAACGTCACCCACGTATTCTCCGCAGGGCAGCATCTTTACCTTTACTACGAGGTGTATGACCCCGTCCGGGGTACAATCAGCGCGGCTGCGGAACCTCAGGCCGTGAAATCTGGAATGCGGCTTTTGACCAACGTTGCGTTTTTCAACGGAAAGAAAAAAGCTTATGAAACCCCGGTCGTCGAAAGCGACAAACTCAATGCGCCAGACAGAAAGGCCGCGGTGTTCCAGCTTGATGTACCGCTTACGCGATTAAAACCGGGGTTCTACACATGCCAGGTCAATGTGATCGATGACGCGGCCGGCCAATTTATTTTCCCGCGCCTCAGTCTGGTGATCCGGCCGTAAGTGGCTCCAACTATCCGTCGATTGTGAGGCAGACATAACAATTGCTCGTTGTCAGTGCGTCAGCGCTAATACGAAATAATCTCAAAAAGTTTATTGACAGAGTTCAGGCCCTTCGCCTACTATGCAGCCTGATGTTGGCTTCTAATCAGCTTCGTTGCCAGTGCTGTTTTTGTTGTTGTACGAGTGTGTCCACTGGCGCGGGGAGGCTGATCATCTAACTTTCTTTTAGAAATCGGCAATTATACCCACCGCCAGTAGAGCTTACTGGCGGTGGGTTTTTTTATGTCCAACATAATCATGGAGACGAAAGCGCAACGGGTCGAGCGGCTCAAACGGGAGAAGAATCCGTGGGAGGGTCTCGACGAAATCCGTCGTTTTGCGCGCGAAGGATTCACTTCCATCACACCGGAATGGCTAGGCACATATTTCCGCTGGTGGGGCGTTTACACCCAGGGAGATGGCGCCGGCGTTGTTGGCGGCAAGAACGGCGAAGGCAAAGCGTTGCCGTTCTTCATGGTGCGCATTCGTATCCCCAACGGGTTCCTGCGCTCCGACCAGCTCCGCAGCATTGCCTCGGTCACCGAGCGCTATGCAAAAGGCACGGCGGATCTGACCGTTCGACAGAACATCCAGTTGCACTGGGTGACGATCGAACACCTGCCCGATGTTCTGGATACACTCTGGCGCGCCGGCCTTACCACCATGGGTTCTTGCGGCGATGACACCCGCAACATTACCGGGTGCCCATTGGCTGGTGTTGACTCGGATGAAATCTTCGATGCTTCCGCTCTCGCGCTCGAAGCAAATCAGTTCTTCGCAGGGAACGCAGAGTTCTACAATCTGCCGCGCAAATTCAAGATTTGCATCACCGGCTGCAAGGTATGGTGCGCATATCCCGAGATTAATGACGTCGGCCTGACTGCAATCCGCCGCGGTTCTGATTCCGAGATCGGTTTCTCCCTGCGCGTGGGCGGAGGGTTATCAACCGACCCGCATCTCGCGGTCCGTTTAAATGCTTTCGTTCGCCAGCACCAGGTACTTCCGGTGCTCAAGGGAGTGGCTGAAATTTTCCGTGAAAGCGGCATTCTGCGGGAAAACCGCGAACGGGCGCGCCTCAAATTTCTTTTCCTCAAACATGGTTGGACGGCAGAAAGCTTTGAGCACGAATTGCAAAGACGAATCGGTTTCCGGCTGGAACCTGCTGCCGAGGAAAAACCGCCCGACGACGTCTATCGTGACCACGTTGGAATCCACCAGCAGAAGCAATCCGAGTATTGCTACGTCGGAGCGGCGGTGCTGCGCGGGCGCATTACCGCCCAGCAGATGCAAGCCGCCGCGGACCTCTCCGACCGCTTTGCTGATGGCCAACTGCGCACCACCAACATGCAGAACCTTCTGATCGTAAATGCGCCGCGCCGGAACGTGGACACGCTGGCGAGCCAATTAAACGACGCCGGCCTCCTGGTTGCTGGCTCGCCGTTCTGGCGCGGCGCCATTGCCTGCAGTGGATCTGAATTCTGCAAACTGGCGATTACCGAGACGAAAAGTTTTTCGCGCTGGGTAGTGGAAGAGTTGGAGGAACGACTGCCTGGCTTTGAGCAGCACCTGAAGCTTCACGTGACAGGATGCCCCAACAGTTGCGGCCAACATTGGATTGCAGATATTGGGATCGAAGGCAAAAAGATAAGGGTCTCGGACCGCATGCTGGACGCTTATTACTTCTGTGTAGGCGGCGCTGTCGGTTTGCACCAGGCAGTTGCCCGGCCCATCGGCTATCGCTGCCTGGCTTCCGAAGTGCCAGACGCAATCGAGCGTATGCTGCGCCGCTATCTGCATGAACGTTTGCCCGGCGAAAATCTGCGTCACTTTTTCACCAGGTACAGCGATGAGGAATTACGGCAATTTCTGGCGGGTGAATTGATCGCTGCGGTGGCGAGAGATCCGTCGCCAGGACGAACTCCGCATGGGTTGGAGGGATAGGGTCGAACGAGGTTTGAGTTATGAGTCTATTTCCCATCTTTCTGAAACTCGACGGCCGTCCGTGCCTGGTAGTGGGAGCGGGCACGATCGGTCAGGGAAAGATTCGCAGCCTGGTCGCGGCCAGCGCCAAAGTACTAGTTGTCGCGCCCCATGCCACCGCGGCGGTTGCGGAGTGGGCGCGCAGCGGGATCATTACCTGGGAGCCCAGGGTATTCGACCCTTCTGACCTTGACCATGTCGTGTTGGTAGTGGCGGCAACGAATTCAAGGGCGGCGAACGAAATCATCTTTCGCCAAGCGCAACAACGGAAAATTCTGTGCAATGCCGTGGACGATCCGGAGCATTGCGATTTCTATTACCCGGCGGTAGTGAAGCGCGGAGACCTTCAGGTCGCAATATCGACCGGTGGCCACAGTCCCGCTCTGGCTCAGCGCCTGAGACGGGAGTTGCAGGATCAGTTCGGAGCGGAGTATGCCGGATGGCTGGCGCAGTTGGGGCGGAAAAGACAGCAGCTGTTTGCCAGCGATATCGATCCCGAAGGCCGGCGGTCTCTGCTGCATGACTTGGCCAGTCGCAGGGCGTTTGAGTTGGCAGAGGCTGGAAATCGACGCAAAGAGAAAATCTCGTGAGCGGCAAAGTCTATCTGGTTGGCGCGGGGCCGGGTGATCCTGAGTTGCTGACCGTCAAAGCGCTCAAGACGCTGAAGACGGCCGATGTCGTGTTGCACGACGACTTAATCGCGCCGGAAATTCTTGCCTCCATTCCATCGGCCACCAAGGTGAAGAATGTCGGAAAGCGTTGTGGGTGGAAGAGCATCAGCCAGCAGGAGATCAACAGCCTGCTGATTCACTTTGCTTCCCAGGGATTTCAGGTCGTCCGCCTGAAGAGCGGAGATCCCCTGATCTTCGGGCGCGCCGGCGAAGAGATTGAAGCTCTACGTCTGGCGAAAATTGATTTTGAGGTCGTTCCTGGCGTGACAGCAGCTCTGGGCGCAGCGGCTGCCGCCAATATTCCCCTGACCCATCGGCATCTTTCCTCGTCCGTGCTTTTCCTGACCAATCATCATGCAGATGGCAGTCACTCTGGTGTCTGGCCGGCTCACCTATCATCCGATGCGACGCTGGTCATTTACATGCCTGGCTACCAATACGCCGGTGTGGCCAGCGGTTTGATCCACGGCGGATTAGATTCAGCCACCCCGTGCGCGATTATTTCGCAGGCCACCTCGCGAGAGCAACAGATTCATTCGACCACATTGCGGGATCTTCCGAACGCCCCCAGGC
>CATPBY010000073.1 GCA_955652845.1 uncultured Terriglobales bacterium
CATCAGGGAACGCCGTCCGGCGTGAAACTGGCTGGGATCAAGCGCCAGCGAAACGTCTTTCGACTGTTCGTAAAGCCAATCGAAGCCGCCGTTCAACACTGGCAAACTGAAGTCACCGTTGATCACGAGATTGTTTGCCGATGGCTGATAAGCGGACAGCCCGCATAGTCTGGCTGCCTGTTCCCAGACTGTGCCGGCCTGATCGACTTCCCGTTGTCCGACCAGATAACGGATGTATTCAAAGACGTAGCGAGCTTCAAAAGGTTGTTGGAGGTGTGCTAATTGTGCCCAGACCTTGGCCGCAGCGATAGTGTCTTTCTTAGAAATCAAGAGATCCAAAAATTCCAGGTAGACGCTGGAAATTGGAGGCACCACATCTCGCAGCAAAGCGTCGACGTCAGGTTGGACTCGCAAACAGAGTTGCAAAGCTGCCGGTTGCAGATGCGGATCATTCTCCAGCACAATGCGAAATTCGTGGAGCGCTCTCTCTTTCTCCCCCTGCACCAGGAATAGATTCGCCGCCTCCCATGCGACCTCCGGGGTGGTGGGTGCGGCGATGACCGCGTGTTCGAGGGCGTCCTGCTGGCCCGTGGCATTACCGAGGAACTGGTAAACCGCCGCCAGATCCAACCAATATCTGGCTTTGTAAGGATTTAATGCCAGCGCCGCCTGGTAAGACTGTTCCGCCGATTCCGAAGATTGTTCGACGAGCCAAAAGTAGCGGCCAAGCCGATAGTGAAAAGTGGCATTCCCAGGCTGCAGACTGATGGCCCGCTGCAGGCTTACGCGATCACCTTTTTGAGAAAAATAATCTGCCGCAAATTCGCTTATCGTGAGGCTCCAGTAGGAAAGGACTGCGAGGACGAAAATCAGCAACAGCAGAGCTCTCTGGCTTCGGCTTGAAACTTCTATTTGCATGCGGAGATAACGGGCGAATGCGGCTTGAATCGTGCCTGGCGGTCCCCGTCTTCGGGGCATTGTACTCGCACTGGGCTGCAAGATTTCCGGAGAACTGGGGGCAACTGGTAGAAATCACGTGGTAACAGGTAACCCGCAAAGTGCCAATCCTTCCGTAATCTTCTACTGAGTGCGACCAACTCCGATACTCACTATTGAATATGACTCACCTCCCCCAGCCGAATGCAGGATACCGCAGCCCGCGTCTGAGGCTGGCTGATCTTACCCACGCAGTGCTTCGTTTGCCCGACGGACGGCGTACTCAAGGCAAATTAGAGACGATTTCTCTGACCGGCGGCTTGCTTGACCTTCCTAAACCGCTCGACCGGGGCGCCCGCATCAAAGTGATGTTTCTGACGCGTAAGGGGCCGGTGCTCGGATCGGCAGAAATGTTGAGCCCAATTTCCGAGACTCGGCAGCCCTTCCGATTCGTCGGACTTGAGGATGGCCCGCAACGCAGGTTGCGAAGCGCGGTCCAGTCGTCCTATCAGAGCGTTGCCGAAGAAGCGTGGATAGAAAAATATAGAGCGGCGCTGCTTCATCGCAAGCCTGATAGGCGAGCAGGCTTTCGAGTACTTCTGGGCGCGCTTACACTGCTGACGCTCTGTGCGGGGAGCGCCGTCTACGTATTTCATCTTCACCTGCTGAAATGAATCCAGGGCAATCGAATACCCGTCGTTGGCCGCGACAGCAAGTTGATCTTCCAGTCTCCGTCGTCATGCTTAGCGGCGTATCCAGGATCGTAATTCCCGGACGAGCAACCGAAATCAGCGAAGGCGGTATGGCACTTTATGCAGGGATGATCCATCCCCGGCGGGGCGATCTGGTGGAGGTGGAGTTTCAGATTCCATCTCACGCGCGGGTCGCGGCGATGATTCGTAATCGGTCGTGTTTTTCCTTCGGAGTGGAATTCCTCACTCCTGTGCTGACCGATGCGGGAGAGAATACCGTTGCGCAATTGGCCGCTTTTGCGCTCAGAAAGGGCCGCCACGCCGAGCTTGAGCCGGAGGTTTCGGCGTCAGAAGATGCGGCGTCGGCTTACGCCATGCTCGCCAAAGTCTTGCGGCTGGAAGGTCAGGAGCAGGAAGCTGAACTGGCAGACCAAGCGGTAATGCTGTTTGCGAGGCTAAGAGATGTATGCCTGCACGAAAAAGCGCTGAGTAGCAATTCCTTGCAGAGGCAGTTCGAAACCATGCATCGAGCAGCCCGGATGCTGCTTCAGCGTTACTTCGGTGAACCCGGAACAATCTGAAAGACTACGCGCTCGTCGAAGTAACCGCTGCGCTCGACTCATCGCTACCTTCCATGTCGTCTTCCCGGTAATAGCGGTGACCGTACTTGCCCTGGTATTCGTAGTAATAATAGTAGTCGGGCGAAGTGAGATCGACCGCGTTCAACAACACGCCTGAAACCCGGGCGTTTACCTGGGCTAGAATATCCCGCGACCGCCGAAGCGCCTGCTTGGTGGTTTGACCGCAGCGGATGACCAGCACTACGGAATCTGCCCGCGTAGACATGACGACTGCGTCCGTGACCGAAAGTGTGGGCGGCGTGTCTACCACGATATGGTCGTATTGCTCCCGCAACTCCTCCAGCACATCACGCATATTGGAGGATGCCAGCAGTTCCGCTGGATTGGGCGGCGGAGTGCCTGCTGGGAGCACAAACAGAGATGGAATAATCGTAGAGCGAACGGTCGATTGTTGCAGCGTCGAGTTGCCAGTCAACACATTGCTCAGCCCAGTTCTCGGGCCCATGCCGAGCGTCTTGTGAATGCTGGGGCGGCGCAGATCAGCATCGATCAAGAGCACTCTGGTGCCTTTTTGCGCCAGGACAATCGCAGTGTTGATACTGGTGGTAGTTTTACCTTCTTGGGGAAGAGCGCTGGTAATCAATATGACTTTGGGCGGCGATCCTAGTGACGTCAGCAACAGTGAAGTGCGCAAAGCGCGATATGCCTCCGCCATCTGCGATTGTGGCCGGGATTGCGTGACCAGTTCTACGGCTTCCTTCGAGGATGCGACCGACAAGCGCGTTTTGGCCGCGCCTTCCGTCCCGAGCTTCGATCCAAGGGGAATCATTCCCAGCGACGGCAATCCCGAGATGACCTGTGCCTGCTCGGGGGTTCGCACGGTATTGTCGATGCCTTCCAAGAGGAACGCCAGTCCGATTCCGGTAGTTAAACCAAGCGCGAGCGCGAAGGCAAGATTTCGTGGGACGTTGGGTTCGTCAGGCGCCGTGGGAGCGCGGGCTTCATCGACCGGGCGGATATTGGTCGAGCGCAGACCTGCGGTCACGCCCGCCTCTTTGAGTTTCTGCAGCAAGCCCTCATAGAGAGTGCGGTTGGTCTCCAGATCACGCCGCAGTAAGCTGTACTCGATGGCGCTCTCGTTCAACCGGTTAGCTTCCTGCTTCTGCTTGTCCATAGCGTCATGCAGCATGTTCTCGCGTTGCAGGGATGCAAGATAGTCGCTTCGCACCCGGGAAACGACTTTGGTCATTTCGATCTGAGTTTGCGCTTCCACTTCTTTCAGTTGACTGTTCAGCTGGGCCACTTTTGGATAGGAAGGTCCAAACTGGGTGCCGAGTTGAGCCACCTGAATCTTGAGATCGGCTTGCTGCTCGCGCAATTTTTCCAGTAGGCTTGAGCTGGATGATGTTTTTCCAGCGCCGGCATTGCCTGCGCCTACCGCGGCCGCGGCGGCCGTATCCGGATCTGCAGACTGCACAAGCCGATAAACCGATTCCTTTTCCATTCGCGCCGATTCTGCTGCCGTCAACTCCTTATTCAGTTCGTCCAATTTCGAAGTGATAATGTTCTGCTTTTCGTCAATTCCTAAAATCTCGTGTTCTTTCTGATACTGGACCAACTTTTCCTGCGAGGTTTCCACCTTCATCTGCAGATCAACCAGTTGCTTAGAGAGCCAGTCTGAGGCCTGCATCGTGGACTCGAAACGTGTCTTGAAGTTCTGCTCGATGTAGGTGTGAATCAATGTGTTGACCACACGGGCGGCTAGGTCCTTGTCGGAACTCCGGTAGTGGATGTCAACTACTCGCGTATTCGGACGCAATGACACCCGAAGGTTGCCCTTGAAGGTACCAAGCAACGCGGATGTCTGGGCAGAATCGGGCTGGATGGCGTCCGTGGTGAGCGCTAATCCGGTATTCGAATTTTCTCCGCTACCGCCAAATTCAGGCTGCTTATCGAGATTCAATTGCTTGATCACCTGCAGAGCCAGCAGGTCACTTTTGAGAATACTTACTTCCGTGTCCAGGTCGGTCGGGTCGGAGTAATCGGCAGCCCCGTTCGAGGGATTATTCAAGTTGAGCATTGCAGGATCGGATTTGTTAATCGCAATGCTGCCGGTAGCGTCATAGATTCGGGTGGCCCTCAGGGTAGCAATTGCGACCGCGCCGAAAATAATTGCCAGACTGGCGATTACCACCCACTTGCGCTTGATCAGGACGCGAAGGTACTCGCGCAATACGGAGTCCTGGGTGACTAGTACGGGGTAAACGCCGGGAACCAGTTGGCGGCTCAATTCAATGGGAGGGGCAGGCTGAAGCTCACGCAAACTCTGGCCACTTGCTGGAACGAGGGGTCCCGGATCCATCAAATCTCCTCAAACAAAAACCTGGCTGCCGGGGTAGAAAAATTCCCCGGGCGGGTACGCTCTCGGCGCCTAGGAGCAGCCGCCAACCTGCAAAAGCCTTCAATTGATTTTTCGCCGGACTATGGCGCACATTCTAGCACCGCGCGGGAAACTTGCCTGTCCAAATTTCTTTTAACAGTGCTCAGCATGAGTCGCCAAGAGTAGAATGACGGGAACCTCATCTCCGATATACTACCGATTACGTATTGGTCTTTTGCGATCAACAGCCAGCCCGATCGCCGCAGGTAATCTCAGATCCTGGTTTGTGTTAAGGGGTAATGATGAACTGGTCGGAACAGGTTGTGCTGGTAACGGGGGGAACCGGATCCTTCGGCAGAAAATTTGCCGAAGTGATGTTGCGTGAATACCATCCGCAAAAACTTATCATCTTCAGCCGCGACGAACTCAAGCAGCACGATATGCGGGCGGCTGGTTTCGATCACCCAAACCTGCGTTACTTCATTGGAGACGTGCGCGACCCGCAACGTCTGGAACGGGCTTTTTCCAGTGTGACGGTAGTTGTCCATGCCGCCGCGCTCAAGCAGGTTCCGGCTTGTGAATACAATCCGTTCGAAGCGATCCAGACCAATATCATGGGCGGTCGGAATGTGATCGATGCGGCGATCAACCAGGGGGTGCGCCGCATCGTTGCCCTCAGCACGGACAAAGCAGTGAACCCCATCAATCTTTACGGGGCTACCAAACTTTGTGCGGAGAAAATGTTTGTGCAGGCCAAC
>CATPBY010000074.1 GCA_955652845.1 uncultured Terriglobales bacterium
CGCCCTGAAAGCGGCGCGCGGCCTGGGTCCAGGTAAGCGGGTTGTGACCATGATTCCCGATTCAGCGGAACGATATCTGTCGAAAAAAATCTTTGAAGGCGGAATTTAGAACGCGCCAGAATGCGTCGAAAACCGCTCGGTCGAGCGCCAGAGAACGACCCATGCCAAAAAGTAACCAGAACGGTTTCGCCACTCGCGCCATCCACATCGGCCAGGAACCTGACGCCGAAACCGGCGCCATCTCCGCTCCCATCCATCCAACATCAACCTACGTTCAGCAGGAACTCGGCAGGAATAAAGGATACGAGTACGCCCGCGTTTCCAATCCCACCCGCACCCGCCTCGAGGAAAATCTCGCCGCGCTCGAAGGTGGATTCGCGTCCCGCGCCTTCGCCAGCGGCATGGCCGCCATCAACGCCATCTGCACCATGTTCAAGTCAGGCGACCACGTGGTCTGCGGCAACGATCTTTATGGAGGAGTCCCACGCCTCTTCAATCAGGTGCTTGCCGGCTACGGAATTGAATTCACTTACGTCGATACCTCCCAGGCACGCAACGTCGAGCGTGCCATCCGCAACAATACCCGCATGGTCTACGTGGAAACACCCACCAACCCGCTTATGGCGCTCAGCGATCTGCAAGCCATCAGCCGGATTTGCCGCCGCAAAAAAGCAGAACTGGTGGTGGACAACACTTTTATGTCGCCTTATTTCCAGCAGCCGATTGCTTTGGGCGCGGATATGGTCGTCCACTCCACCACGAAATTTCTCAACGGACACAGCGACGGCCTCGGCGGAGTCGTTGTCTGTACCACGCCCGGGCAGGCCGAGCGCCTGGCCTTCGTACAGAAAGCCGCAGGCGCAATTTTGTCTCCGTTCGAGTGCTGGCTGATCCTGCGCGGCGTCAAAACGCTGGCCGTGCGCATGGAGCAGCACGATCGCAATGGAAGATTCGTCGCAGAATTCCTAGCGCGTCACAAAAAAGTAAAGAAAGTTTTTTATCCCGGACTGCCTGAGCACCCTCAACATGAACTCGCCCAACGGCAGATGCGCGGCTTCGGCTCCATGATCACCTTCGAGACCGGATCGCTTTCCAATGCCAAAAAGATGTTAAAAAAGGTTCGGGTATGCTCGCTGGCCGAATCCCTCGGCGGTGTCGAAACGCTTATCTCCCATCCCGCCACCATGACCCATGCCGCGCTGGGCGAGAAGGGCAGAATGGCGATTGGCATCACTGACGGAATGGTGCGCATCTCGGTAGGAATCGAGAACGTCGAAGACATCATCGCTGATTTAGACCAATCCCTGTCAGCCATGTAGGCGCGGGCGTTTCCGCCCGTGCGAGCCGAAAATGTCTAAGACCAAAATAGAATCCCGCGAGTGGAATTCCGCCCAGTATCACCAACTCTCCAACCCGCAGGTAAGTTGGGGAAAGAAACTTCTTTCCCGTCTCCAGATGCGCGGAGATGAGCTCCTGCTCGACGCAGGCTGCGGAACTGGCCGCCTCACCGCGGAGTTGCTGCGATCCCTTCCTCGCGGCCGGATCGTTGCCCTCGATCTTTCCCAAAAAATGATGAGCACAGCGCGTGAACACCTGGCGCTGCAATTTGGCGGCAGAGTACGCTTCGTTGTTGCCGATCTGCAGGCGCTTCCGCTCAAGCGGGCATTCGACGGGGTAGTCAGCACCGCAGCCTTCCACTGGGTCCCGGATCACGATCGTCTTTTCAGCAACCTGCACACCATCCTCCGTCCTTCCGGATGGCTGCATGCTCAGTGTGGAGGCGGTCCGAACTTGCTGAAACTCCGCCAACGCGTGAATATGCTGATTGCGTCACCCCAGTACGCAAAATTCTTTGCCAGCTTCCGCGAGCCTTGGGTGTTCGACGACCCGGAAACAGCCGCCGGAGCCATGCGGCGCGCTGGATTTGTCGACGTGGAAGCGGCTCTCGAGCCCGCACCTACCATACTGGATGACGCCAGGCAATATTCCGAATTTCTTACCGCCATCGTTTTAAGAGCGCACTTGCACCACCTGCCGGATCCCAGGCTCCACGCCCGTTTTATTGCCGAACTCACCGAACAAGCCGCATTCGATAGTCCTCCCTTTTCGTTGGATTATTGGCGTCTGAACCTCAGCGCCAGAGCCTCCTGAAATTAAGTGGACCATTCCCATGGGTGTCCGTTTCTCGCTTTTGCGAGAAGTGGAGTGTTTGTTACTCCACGGAATCCGCAATCCACTTCAAGTACTCTTCACTCCCATCTTCAATCGAAGTGGAAATACACTCCGGCAAATCGTACGAGTGCAGCTCTCGAATGGCGTCGCGCACTCGTTCGAAAACGCGCGCCGTCGTCTTGATCACCAGCAGCCACTCCTGCGCCTCATTCAGTTTTCCTTCCCAGCGATAAATCGACCGAACTTGGGGAACGATATGGACACACGCCGCCAGGCGCCTTTCGACTAAGGCCCGTGCGATTTTGCGTGCTTCTTCATTGGATCCTGCAGTGGTAAAAACCAGTTTCTTGTCAGTCATATAAAATCGATCGTCAGCCATCACCTCTCGGCATCAAAGGGTACCACCTGAATTAAAGGACAGGAACGAAAGGATAAAGAAATGGCGGCGCAAATCAAGTTCGGCACATCGGGATGGCGGGCTGTGATGGCGGAAGAATTTACCTTCGCCAATGTGCGCCGCGCTGTAACTGGAATTGCGCGCTACGTGGTGTCACAGAAGCCCTCAGGGGCGCGTGTGATCGTCGGACGTGATCCCAGATTCCTCGGCGAAACTTTCTGCTCCATGGCTGCTCAGATTCTTGCCGCGCATGGCGTTACTCCCCTGCTGATTGCTGAAGCCGCTCCCACGCCGGCGATTTCCTATGCTGTCATTCACCAGAAAGCCGACGGAGCAATCAACTTCACCGCTTCACACAACCCTCCTGAATACAACGGGATCAAATTTTCCACGCCCGACGGCGCGCCGGCCCTGCCTGACGTAACCCAGCGCATCGAAGCCGAAATTGCTGGCCTCAATGGAAGCTCGCAAACTCCACCGCGGACGGAAAGCGCGGTCCCTCCCACCCAGGCGCTCGATCCGCGGAACCCATACCTGGCGCGGCTGCGCGAGGTCGTGGATCTCGACATCATCACCAAGGCAAGCCTCCGGGTGGTGTTTGATCCGCTCTGGGGAGCGGCCCGCGGATATCCGGACGCTCTACTGCGCGACGCCGGCGTGAACGTGGCATCGATTCATGACTATCGCGACGTCCTTTTCGGAGGACACGCGCCCGAACCCGACGATCATCTGCTGGAAGACCTTCGCAGCAGGATGCGCGAAACCAAAGCCCACATCGGTATCGCCACAGATGGCGACGCCGACCGCTTCGGTATCGTGGATGAAGACGGAACTTTCTTCCAGCCCAATTACATCATTGCTCTTCTCTTTGATTACCTGGTGCAAAGCCGCGGCTGGAAGAATGGAGTTGGAAAGTCCGTGGCCACCACCAACATGATCAACGCCCTTGCCCGGCATCACCAGGTCGACCTGCACGAAACCCCGGTGGGCTTCAAGTTCATCGGCGAACTCATCAAACAGGACAAGATTGCCATCGGCGGCGAAGAGAGCGCTGGCCTTTCCATTCGCCATCATGTCCCTGAAAAAGACGGAGTGCTCGCCGGCTTGCTGTGTTGCGAAATGGTGGCCCGTCGACGCCAGCCTTTGGCTCAGCAGCTCAAAACGCTATTTGCCGAAGTTGGTTCCTTTTACCCCGTCCGTGAAAACTTCCGCTTGACGCCGGAGGTGAAACAGAAGTTCACTGGAAAGTTGAAGACCGAGCCGGGTGAACTCTTCGGTCTCAAGGTAAGCGAAGTAGTCCGCACCGACGGATTAAAACTGGTATTCGCTGACGGCTCCTGGGTGTGTTACCGCCTTTCCGGCACCGAACCCGTGGTTCGGGTCTATGCCGAGGCCGGCAGCCCGGACAAATTGGAGAAGCTCAGCGCATCCGCCAAAAAATGGATCTTCGAGTAAGGAAGATTTC
>CATPBY010000075.1 GCA_955652845.1 uncultured Terriglobales bacterium
AGGCACCCGAGGCCCGCGAAGAAAGCGATGAGGGAGGGAGTGGGAAGGCCGAGCCACCGCCTGATGTTATGGAATTCGAAGACTCCAAGGAGCTCGAAGAGGCGAATCAACCTGGAATCCTGGCTTGAAAGACCCAGCTCCTGCCGAACCGACCCGCAGACATGGCAGAAGCCGGCGCCAACCATGAATTCGGTGTTACAGCCCTCGCAGACCTCTACCATTGCCGGGCCTGCAGCTGGCTGAACTACTGGCGGACGCCAGAATTCGTGCTGCGCATCCCGAATGACGTCGGACATGGGACGTACCTCTTGTCTTGTGATTTGAAATACCGCAAGTCAGTAACCAAAACTTTTCTACCGTAACTCGCTGATAAACCAATCGCCGCCAACACCGCTGGCCCAGTAACCGGGCAAGAATTACTCCGTCAATCGGGAAAGAATCGCCGTGCTGTTTGTATTTATGGTAAAGCGATTCTGGCTGAGCTTCGAAGCCCTCAACATAACCTTTTTGGTTCAGGTTGCATCGGATCGCCGGGCAAACTAAGGTTCAATGAACTGGCGATTTGTGTTTTCAGAACTCGCCGACTTTGCCGGGCTTTTTGGGTTTGAAGTTCTGCCGGTGTATCTGAAAGCGTCCCATACGTTCAAGCCGTGCGTTGCATCAGAGACATGCTTAGCGTCAGGAAATGGGGGGAACTTTGCGCGTCCTACCAGCGTATATTCTGGAGTGGAGGCGGAAATGTACTGTAACTATTGCGGCAAAGTTATTCAGGATGATGCTAACCTCTGCGCTTATTGCGGCAAGCGCGCAGGTGCGGTAGTAGGGCGCAAGCGACTGGTTCGGGCGCGCGCCGGCCGCAAGATTGCCGGGGTTTGCGGTGGATTCGCGGAATACTTCGATATCGACGTTACCCTGGTGCGCCTAGTGTGGTTAATCACAGCCTTGATTCCGGTCGGCGCCAGTCTGATCGCCTATGTCATCGCGTGGATTATTCTTCCGGAAGAGCCGGCAATGGCTTCAGTCCCAGCGGGTCAACAGGCAATTAACACCCAGTAGCTGGAGCTTAGTGATTGCCTCTGGGCGAGTGGCGTTAATATGTCGGAATGATCCGAATCGCCAGCGGCGACGCTGAAGTTGCGTACGAGATTGTCGGAGACGGCCCAGTTGTCGTTCTGTTGCATCCTTTTCCAACCCATCACGAATTTTGGCTGCCGGCGGGCGCGGCCTTGCTTTCACGTTACCGGTTAATACTTCCGGACTTGCGCGGGCACGGCGAGTCGGACGTGGGCGAAGGACCCGCCGTTATGAAAAAGCACGCCTCTGATCTGGTTCGCATCCTCGATCACGCTGAGGTGGGGCGCGCCTGTTTCGTGGGAGTTTCCATCGGAGGATACGCCCTGTTCGAGTTCTGGCGCCGCCATCAATCGCGCGTAATTGCACTGGCGCTATGCAATACCAAAGCGCAGGCCGACATTGCAGAGGCGAAGGCGAACCGATTACAGGCCGCTGCGGAGGTCATGGAGCGCGGTACAGAGCCTTTCTTTCAAAGTATGCTGCCAAAGTTGATGGGCAAGAGCACGCACCAAACTCGCCCCGACCTGGTCGATGGAGCGCTTCGCATGATGCGCCAGATGTCTCCCGAGGACGTTGCTTTGGTCCAACAGGGTATGGCTGAGAGGCCGGACTCCACGGCTACGCTGAACAGTATCAACGCCCCAACCTTGATAATAACCGGCAACGAAGATATCCTAACCGGCCCGCCCGAGGCCGCGTTCATTCACCAGCACATAGCCGGCAGCCAAATGAAAATCATTCCCCGCGCCGGACACTTCTCTCCATGGGAAAAGCCCGAAGAGGCCGGACTGCTGCTCCGCCAGTTTTTGGATGCGGTGCATGGAGCGTAAATTCTAGCTCTATTGACTCCTTGCTTCCGGCACCGGGTTCCCGCGCTTTGTTACAATCCGGTGTCATGAGCGACACCTTCCTGGTTCCAGAAAAAACCGTGGTCAGCGCCAAGGGCGATGGGGAAGCGGTCAATGTCAGGAGCGCTGCCAGCCGCGTATTCCTCTTGAACCTTACCATCAGCAACATTGTCGAACAGGAATCGCTCGATGTAGCCATCTACGGATCAGCTGACGGAGCAGCCTGGGATTCCAAGCCGCTGATTACGTTTCCGCAGAAGTTTTATCGCGGCGAGCATCCCGTGCTGCTGGACTTGTCCGCCCACCCGAACCTTAACTTTGTGCGGGCCCACTGGGAAGTCAACCGCTGGGGTCGGGGCACGGAAATTCCCATGTTCGAATTTCACCTCACCATAAAAGAAGTCCCGCCGGAGATACTGAAAGAAGCCACGGCTGAGGCCAAGGCGCTGGCCTAAGCATCCCGTAGCTTTTTGCCCGCGTCCCTATATATTGGATGCGTGGATCAGAACTCCACCGTCGTCATCAGTCCTGCTCGCAGCATAGCGGGATCGCTGCATTTGCCGGGCGACAAGTCGATCTCGCACCGCTACGCCATGCTAGGGGCGATCGCCGAAGGCACTACCCGCCTCGAAAACTTCTCCACCGGCGCGGATTGCGCCAGCACGCTGCAATGTCTCAAAACCCTCGGGGTAAATTGGGAGCGTGATGGCAACGCGGTCGTGATTCACGGGCGGGGAGCGAAACTGCACCCGCCCTCTACCCCGCTCGACTGCGGTAATTCCGGCTCGACCATGCGAATGCTCAGCGGCATACTGGCGGGCCAGGAATTCACCAGTGAGGTGGTCGGAGACGGATCTCTTTCTCGCCGTCCCATGGCGAGGATCATTACTCCCCTGGAAGAAATGGGAGCAAAGATCTCCGCTCACGGCGGCCGTCCGCCGCTGCGAATAACTGGCGGGCATCTCAAAGGCATCGACCACCGGGTACCGGTAGCCAGCGCCCAGGTGAAATCAGGCCTGCTCTTTGCCGGTTTGTTCGCGGAAGGCGAAACCTGTATCGAAGAACCGGTGCGCACGCGCGATCATGGAGAACTGGCGCTGCAAGCGTTTGGGGCAGAACTCCGACAACAGGGAAACAGCATAAGCATTTCAGGCGGACAGAAATTGGGCAGCATTGAGG
>CATPBY010000076.1 GCA_955652845.1 uncultured Terriglobales bacterium
ACGGTGCCGAGACCCACCATTATGCCCCGGTATGCCTGAACAGCCTGCTCTACAAGACCGAAAACGACATGGAGAAAATGAGCTCCTGGTTGGGAGACAAACCGGCAGCTGTTGAGTGGCACGAGCGGGCGCAAAACAGGCGCAGGATTGTTCAGGATCTCCTGTGGAACGAATCCGCCGGGATGTTTTTCGACTACGACTTTCAAAATAAGAGACTATCTTCGTACGAGTATGCCAGCACTTTTTATCCGCTGTGGGCCGGTATTGCGACCGGGGCGCAGGCCCGCGCCGTGGCTAAGCAACTTCATCACTTTGAGCAGGAAGGCGGCGTGGCGATGGGGACCAAAGAGACTGGCGTGCAATGGGATTTTCCGTACGGCTGGGCTCCCATCCAATTAATCACGGTCGAAGGCCTGCGCCGCTACGGATACAGTACAGACGCTGATCGCATTTCTTACAAGTTCCTTGCCATGGTGCTTGCGAACTTCGGGCGAGACAAAAATATCCGCGAGAAGTACAACGTGGTAACAGATTCGTCCAATATAGAGCTGGCGGAAGGTTACCGGAGCAACGTGGTAGGTTTTGGTTGGACCAACGCTGTCTTTCTCGAATTACTGCGTGCTTTGCCCCGCCCATGGATCAACCGATTGACTGAGCAACCGGTGCCTGATCCGCACCGCTGACGTTCCCGGTGCCTCGCAACTGTTCCGCAAACTCCATGTACTCTGCAACTTGTCGTGGTCTACAACCGGCCTTGCCTGACTGACATCGAAGAACCGGCATGAGCGAACAACCGGCACAAAGTCCGCCCCCACTTCCGGAAACTTCGTCGGACCCTTCGCAAATTCCGGACGAACAACTGCTTCTCTTCCGTGAAGTTCTTTCCTTGTTTGAGGCGAAGGATATTTCTTACGCTGTCGCGGGAGCATTTGCCCTGCAGGAACATACTGGCATTTGCCGTGACACCAAAGATCTGGATCTTTTTTTAACACCCGCGAGCGCCGCTTTAGGCCTCAAACAACTCCGGGGGAAAGGATTCGAGTGCGAAATCTGCGATCCGGTATGGCTTTACAAGGCCCGCCGCAATGAGTTCTACGTTGATCTCATAACTGGCATGAGCAACGCAGCTATTGTGGTGGAGGATTCCTGGATTGCCCGCTCACGGCCGGCGGTGGTCCATGGAGTGCACACCTGTGTGCTGGGGGCAGAAGAACTGCTTGTTTCCAAGCTCTTCGTCACCCGCCGCGAGCGCTTTGACGGCGCCGATATCGCACACGTAATTTACGGAACTCGAGGGAAACTCGACTGGCAACGAATCTTATTGCTGGTCGGGGAACACTGGGAAATTCTCTTCTGGGCGCTGGTATTGTTCCATTACGTTTATCCCGCCCAATCCCAGTATGTTCCGAAGAATATCTGGCAGGATCTGCTGACCCGCTTCCAGAATGTTGTGTTACATCCATCTCCAGACGCAAAGTTTCGAGGCAGCCTGATCGATGACAAAATGTTCGCCATCGACGTGAAAGAATGGGGCCTGGCAAATCTGGTCGAGGAATACCGGGAACGCCGGCTGCAACGCGTCTGGACAGTTCGTTAATCCGGCCCGGACTAAAATTCAAGACATGAGAATCGCAGCCACTGCAGACTTGCATTTCACGGCAGCGCAACACAGCGCACTGCACGATCAGCTGAGCCATGTGCGCGATGAGGCTGACGTTCTGGTGGTGGCGGGAGACCTCACCAATGGGGGCCACCCCGATGAAATGGAGCCGTTATTAAACGTCGTAGTCCGCTCCAGGGTTCCTACAATTGTGGTTCTCGGGAACCATGACTACGAAAGCGGCAAGCATGCGGAACTCACGCGAATGATGGTTACAGCGGGGATCAAGGTGCTGGATGGGACGGCGTACGAGCGCGACGGAGTCGGCTTTGCTGGAACCAAAGGTTTCGTAGGCGGCTTCGGACGCAGCGTGTTAACTGCGTTTGGAGAGCCCGAGATCAAACAGTTTGTTCAGGCTTCGATCGATGAGGCGCTGAAGCTCGAACGGGCCATGGCCCAGCTGCGGGCTGCGAAGCGAGTTGTCGTGCTCCATTATTCGCCCATAGCCGCCACTGTGCAGGGAGAGCCGCCGGAGATATTCCCTTTTCTGGGCACCTCGCGCCTGGCGGAAGTCGTTGATCGCCATGGAGCGGATTTGGTAGTTCACGGCCACGCCCATCATGGAAATATGGAGGGCAAAACTACCGCCGGAATAAGCGTATATAACGTTGCCATCACTTTGCTGCAGGGGCAGCAGTCGTCCGCGGCTTACCGGGTTTTCGATCTATAGCTTTGATTTTACTGAAGATATTGCTAATCTCCGCCTTCCCAACCTTCTTTTCAACTGCGGCATCTATTCGGTGAATATTCTCCCATAGAGGCCATTTTTTATGAGCTCAATCTTCGAGAAGTTCTGGGTAGCCGCCCAGCATATGGTCGACGCTTTTATCGCGCGCTTGCCTGCCCTGATCGTGGGCATCGTTGTGTTTTTGCTTTTCTACATTCTCAGCGCTGTAGTTGGCCGGTTCATCGTTAATACCACGCGAAAGAGACGGCCCAATGTAGGGGTGGTCCTGGCGCGCTTGATTGGAGCGGTAACCCTCCTGATTGGCTTTTTGGTGGCTTTCTCGATTGTTGCTCCTTCATTTCAGGCTGCTGATCTTATTAAAATCCTGGGCATTGGCGGCGTCGCGATTGGATTTGCTTTCCAGAATATTCTGCAGAATTTTCTCGCGGGACTGTTGTTATTGTGGTCAGAGCCATTTCGCGTAGGGGATGAAATCAAGTTGGATGCGTTCGAAGGCGAGGTCGAAGAGATTCAGACCCGGGCAACAATCGTAAAAACCTATGATGCGAGACGAGTCGTCATTCCAAATGCTGACCTGTTCACCCACTCTGTCATCGTGAATACAGCGCTTGAGAGCCGCCGCTGGGAATATGATTTGACCCTGAAGAGCGGCAAGCCCTTAACCGAGCTGAAATCTCTTGTGCTTAGCGCGGTGAACCGGGTACCTGGAGTTCTCTCCCAGCCCAGTCCGGAGATTCTGGTGATGGACTTGGGCGATACGGATTCCAATACCGTCAAAGTGCGCGTCCTGTGGTGGACGAAGGCAGCGCGCCAGCATGAAATGCTCAAGTCTTATGACAGCGTCCTATCTTCCATCCGGGAGGGTCTACGTTCGGGGAGCGAAAAGGAGACGAGAATAAATCGGATCGCTTAATAATGGGTAGTTGAGGGTTCACCGCAATACTGCAACCGTATTCAGCCTCTAAGCAAAATACCCTATGGCGGGTTGGCTCCGTTACTGTTAGTGTAGTGCCAATTTCTAGTTGGACGAGAGGGGACGGTCACAGGTTTTTGTCGTTTCCCTGGGTTTAGATCCGTCCGAAGCGGAACGACGTCAGGCGGGTCACGTCTCCTCATTTTTCTGCAAGATTCCCTTAGCCACGTAACCTGATTGGATTTCCTAGGCTGATTTCTGGAGTCCTGAGGGATTAGATACAGGCGCTGCAGGCTTTGCCGATGTAGCCATCACGCTATGCTCCCAATCATCTAACGACCGTTTCACTTCGGCCAGCAGGATTTGCTTTGTGACAGGATTGCCCTCCGCGAATGCCGCCCGATAAAGATCGCTGAAGCTGGAGAATGTTTCGGCTCTCATGGTAATACTCCTCTGAATGGTGCTCCTGTGCCCAAAATCCAACTACGTCCCAACGCCGCGGCCGGCTATTTTCGGACGTCCCAACTAGCGCTGTTGGGGTACGAAGCAATACGAAAAATCGTTTCGAGATGCGACTAATCAGGAGAATAATAGCGGAACTAACCCGCGCGTTATAACCCCTTAATCATACATTGAGCCATCAGGTCTTTACTGTACTTCATCGGACCGAGGCGTAATTTCTCCTTGCTGCTAGCGAGTCTTCCGCTGGCTCTGTGCTTGAATCGGTTGCCATCCATCTTCCAGGCGTCCCAGGGCAACTAACACATTCCAGAACTCGCCCTGCGCTCTGGCCGATACTCCCGGAGCCCGGGATCATGAGGGCGAGGCTCGGGCTCTATGGCAACCACCAGCGACTATCCACCGAAAGCGGGGATCGCCTCCAAGAGCGGTATACAGGGGAAGGATCAAGCCTCCTTCTTGGGGCTGGCCAATGTTCGATCGGCATTGAGAAACCTGGGTCCCGGCCTCGTCACAGGCGCCTCCGATGATGACCCAAGCGGCATTGCCACCTATTCGCAGGTGGGGGCTCAGTTCGGATACGGAATGTTGTGGACGATGCTGGTTTCCTATCCGCTGATGGGAGCGATTCAGGAAATTTGTGCCCGGGTTGGTCGCGTCACTGGCTGTGGCATCGCGGCGAACCTGAGGAAAAGCTATCCGGCATGGCTTCTCTACCTGGTCGTGGCCCTGATGCTCGCGGCGAACGTGTTCAACCTTGGAGCGGACATTGGAGCCATGGGGGCAGCCGCACAACTGCTGGTTCCGGGCAAGACCGCGATCTACGTTCTCTTGTTTGGAGTAGCGTCCCTCTACCTGCAGATATTCGTTCCCTACACCACCTACGTGAAATATCTGAAGTGGCTGACCCTTTCGCTGTTTGCTTACGACGCAGCCGCATTTTATGTTCACCTTTCATGGCGACAGGTGCTCCACGCCACCATTTTCCCCCATCTGCAATGGGATAAAGAGTATCTGACCGGTCTTATTGCCGTTCTCGGAACGACCATCAGTCCATATCTGTTTTTCTGGCAGGCCTCGCAGGAGGTTGAAGAGGTAAAGAATAATCGCGGGGAAAAGCCTCTCAGGAGAGCGCCGCACCAGGCAGCCGGGCAGCTTGGCCGTATCCGCGTGGATACTTATCTGGGGATGGCTTTTTCCAACCTGGTCGCCTTCTTTATCATTCTGACCACCGCAGCCACGTTGCACGCGCACGGGGAAACTGACGTGGCCAGTGCGGCACAGGCGGCGCAGGCGCTGGCGCCCCTGGCCGGACGTTGGGCATCGGGGCTATTCGCGTGCGGAATTATTGGCACCGGCTTATTAGCCATCCCGGTGCTGGCTGGATCGGCTGCTTACGCCATGGGTGAGGCGTGCAAATGGCAAACCAGCCTTGAAAAAAGGCCGGAGCAGGCTCCGAGGTTCTATCTCACACTTGCGGCAGCAACCCTTTTAGGAGTGCTGTTCAACTTCTGGCACGTCGATCCAATCCGCGCTTTGTTCTGGTCAGCTGTGCTGAACGGTATGATCGCGGCCCCGATAATGGCCCTGATCGTGCACTTGGCTTCGAGCCGCAAATTAATGGGAAAGTTTGCCATTCCTCTTTACTTAAGGGTAGTGGGCTGGATAGCCACCGGGGCCATGTTCGGCGTATCGGTAGGCGTATTTGTCACTTGGAAATAGGTGCTCAGGCTTTAATTAAATTGTTCATCCTGAGCAATTTAACCGCGTTTGAAGTACTGGACTGCGCGTTCATGGGCTTTTGCAGCTTCCCGTGACTTGAAGGTGCCGAGATTACGTCGACGCCCAGTCTTCGGATTCTTCTTACGGGAGTACAGCCGGTACTGGCCTGTTTTTAACTTTCGAATCATCAGAGTTCCTCGTAATTGCTATCCCCTTATGGAGATGTGGTTGTCGACCAACCTACAGCGTACAGCCGTCGGAAATACAGAATAAAATTGATTTATTCCGCCTGCTTCGAACGCTACGCTGGTAAAGGCCTTGTGCGCCCGAACACCGGAGGTGGCGTGCAGAATCAGTTCCGTATCGTCGTCGGGTTAGTGGCATTGTCGTTAATTTCTTGCTTTTCTGGGCGAGCGGAAGATACGTTACCAAACCGCGTGCCGGCCGGAGAACTCCTCCGGAGAGTGGTCAACGCCGAACTGAATGCCGAAGCCAGCTACCATACTCATTGGACCTATGTGGTAAACGAGAGGCAACAGGGCAGTGAGAAAGTAAAATTAGTGATCCAGACCCCTGCAGGGGAAATCGATCGCTTATGTTTAGTGAACGGACGGCCGGTTTCCACCGAACAACAAAGAGCGGAAGATAAGCGCATCGAGGCCTTGGTTCACGACCCTGAACAGCAGCGCAAGAAAAAGCGCGCCCAGGAGGAAGACAACCGGCGCACTGAGCGCTTGTTCAGGATGCTTCCCGACGCAGTCATTGCCACATACGGGAATCAAAAGGGCGATCTGGTGGAGATCCTGTTCGCGCCCAATCCCAACTTCCATCCTTCATCGCATGAAGCGGCAGTCTTTCACGCGCTGGAAGGGCGAATCTGGGTCAATAAGGCACAAGCCCGGCTGGTGGAGATCCAGGGCCGTCTAGTCAATACAGTGAAGTTCGGCGGCGGTTTGTTGGGCTATCTCGACAAAGGCGGTGAATTTCAGGTTGAACAGTCCGAGGTCGCAACCGGACATTGGGAAGTCACGCTCATGCATATTGACATGCATGGCAAAGCATTGTGCTTCAAGACCATCGGAGTGCAAGAAAACGAAACTCGAAGCAATTTTCAGCGCATGGAAGATAATCTGACGTTGGCCCAAGCCGCCGCAAAGCTGCAGAAGGAGAGCGCTGCCTCTGACCTGGCAGCATTCCGATCGCGGTCAAACAAGTCTGCGTCCGCAATGTCATTTCGTCCGGCTCCCCATTGAAATCGGGTGGATCGGGAAAGCTGCCAGCGACTCGGTATCCGCTCGATCATCGCCGCCCCCATCCACTATGACCGGCGAATTGTAGGACTGCTCGAGGTATTCTCGTCCCTGACTTTTGTCTTTAATGAGGGCGACGTCCCTGTGCTAGAACACCTGGCGCAGACAGTCCTTCTGGCGGCGATCAAATGAGCGTCTTCCAGCCCCAGCAGGGCAAGGGTAACTAGCTGCCAGCTGTACGTTCGTAATCTGCCGCGGTTCCGCAGCAGCCATTACCATCGCCTTTACCGCCGCTCTCGCCAATTCCTGGCCAAT
>CATPBY010000077.1 GCA_955652845.1 uncultured Terriglobales bacterium
GCCTAGCATTGGCTGGATCCACAAGCTTGCTAGAAACTTCCTAGCTTCGCCGCTATCTTCTTGATATGAAGTGGCTTATAGCTGTGCTCCGCAGTCATAACACATCTTTGTGTCCGGCAGAATATTTTTTCCGGGCATTTTTTGTCCCTTTCCTCGAATTTTTGTCGCGCTAACTAGTGAAGCCGATTACAGCCCGAAAAAGACCGGCTTTCAGGAGACCTCCCATGAAAAGCAAAATGATGAAAATCTCGGTAACCCTGACCGCGACATTTTTCCTGGCGATAATCGCTCTCCCGCACCTTGTCGACGTGGACAGCTTTCGTCCACGCCTTGAGGCCAGCCTGCAATCCTCATTGGCGCGACCAGTGCACATCGGGCACATGGAGATTTCGCTACTGGCGGGTGGGGCCCATGTCGAGAATATTTCGATTGCCGATGATCCCGCCTTCCGCTCCGGGAATTTCGTTCAGGCAAAATCGCTGGAAGTGGGCGTCAGTTTGCTGGCCATGTTGCTCTCTCATTCAGTGCACGTCACGTCATTGACCCTGAATGAGCCTCAAGTCGTTGTCACGCGATCCGCGACCGGAAACTGGAATTTCTCCACCCTCGGAGGCAATACTCCCAAAGCTGAGTTGGCGCAGGAATCGGCGCTGACTTCAGCGCCGGCAATCCGGCTCGACCGGCTTAACATCATCAACGGCACCGTGGTTCTCCCTGGTGCATGGTCAACGAGGCCGGCTCAGACGTTCAAAAACATCAATCTGGACCTTCACAATGTCTCCTTCGATTCCGCTATGTCATTTGTGCTTTCCGGAGAAACAGCCGCAAGCCGCATCGAGATTCAGGGAGAAGCCGGTCCGATCAACCGCGTCCAGCCGGAACAAACTCCTTTTCGTGCAACACTGAGGATCGAGAATGGAGACCTGGCTAGGATCGCAGCTGTGGATAGCTCCTCAGGTTTCGCAGGGCTCCTGAATCTCGCGGGATCGTTTAGTTCGGATGGTCACACTCTACGCGCCGAAGGAACCGCCCATGCTGAGAAACTGCGCCTGGTGCGCGGCGGACAAGCCGCCCGCCAGCCCATTTCGTTGCACTTCCTGACTGACTATTCTATGCAGGGACAAGCCGGTGTTATCCGCCATTGCGAGATCGCTGCCGGTAATGGCAGCGCAAGCTTGTCAGGGACGTTTGCAGCACGCGGAAACATCGTGATTACACATCTGAAACTCACCGGCTCGCAGCTTCCTTTGGACAATATCCAGGGCGTGTTGCCCGCTCTTGGCATCCAGCTGCCCGGGGGCTCGACTTTGCACAGTGGCGCCGTCACCGCCAGCCTGGCTTTCGACGGCCCTGTCGACCGGATGGTCATCACCGGAAGCGCTGAGCTGGCGAACGCAAAGCTCTCAGGATTCGATCTCGGCTCCAGGCTTTCCTCTATTCCGGGGATGCGCTGGCTGCATCCGAATTCAGACCTGGGCATTGTGAGCCTGAGGAGCCATTTCCGCATTGCCCCGCAAGGCATGCATATCAGCGACTTCACCAGCCTGATCTCCGAAATTGGAGGCCTGAGCGGAGATGGCGACATCGATTCCAGCCACCACCTGCAGTTCCATATGGCCGCTCACGTGGCAACCGACGGTGTGCTTCGGTCGGGTTTGAACTACGTGGGACTGAAAAGCGTTCCGGACGACATTCCATTTCTCGTCGAAGGCACAACGGCGCAACCGATCCTCCTGCCGGACATGAAGGAAGTTGCCAAATCCAGCGCCAAGAAGATCATCATGGCCGAAATCAAGAACCTGACTTCGGACAAAACCGATTCTGAGTCCAGCAGCGACAAGAATGAGAAGACTGCAAAGGGCGGGTTCTTTCACAAGCTGTTTGGGCACAAGGATAAGAGCGAAAAGAAGGACAACCCCAAG
Source organism: uncultured Terriglobales bacterium (assembly GCA_955652845.1). Taxonomy (GTDB): domain Bacteria; phylum Acidobacteriota; class Terriglobia; order Terriglobales; family Acidobacteriaceae; genus JABCYV01. The sequence goes on from CATPBY010000077.1 coordinate 1,923, forward strand.
GGCAAGAGAGGAGGAGTCCAATTGGCGGCAAAATACTAGACAGCCAAGGTTCCCGGGGCCGCCATTCAATCTGGATGGCGGCCTGATTTATTTGCCGATTGACCTCCCAGAAACTTGTTTAGCCTTGGAAACTATCAGACCGTAGCCTTTTCTCTGCGCCTGAGTCCGCATCGCCTCCAGAGTCGCACTGCCGGCTGCGACTTTGCCGGCAGCAATCTGGACTTGCCCCAGCGCAAGTTCTGCGTCGAGCTGAAGTGGCAGATACCCCGATTTCGCCGCCCGTGTGCTCGCTTCCCGCAGTCGATTAGCGGCTTCGTCGGGCTTCCCCGCGGCTGCATCTACCTGGGCGCCCGTAATTTCCATTTCTAAATTTCGTTGCAGGTTCTGATTGGTTTTTCCGATTTCGTGGGCTGCGGCTATCTCCTTCTGCGCGGCGTCGATCTTGTTCTCAGCAAGTAAAGCTCGGCTCAATAGAACGTGCGCATCAATCTGTCCCTCAACGTCGTTCTTGCTGCGGAAGTCTTCCATGATGGAACGCAGCGAGGATTCGACCTCCGCTGCCGGCTTTCCCTGCTCAAGATCGAGTTCAATCAGGGCCATCTTCGTCCTGTTGGCTGTCGCCTGCTCTCCGAGTTGCTCTCGAATCTTCAGTGCTTCGGTGTATTCCCTGCGGGCAGAATCAAAGTCTCCCTGCATCAGGAGCACTTCCCCAATGCCCATTACCGGGTAACCATAACTGCTCTGATCACCACTGGCATGGTAAATCGGCAGCACTCGCTCATAAGTCTGTTTCGCTTCGACCAGGTTTCCCTGCTTGGCCAGGACGTCGGCGAGATTGACCAGGGCGAAACCTTCCCCGCCTTTGTCGCCGATCTCTTTCGATAGCTGCAAGCCCTCGGTATACATTTTTTTGGCCGCGGCTAAATCTCCATGATCTAACCGAATGCCGGCCAGATTACCCAGCGCTCCCGCGTAACCCGCTTTATTCCCCACCTTGCGAAACAACTGAATTGAATCTTCGTAAGCTTTTTCGGATCCGGCCCAGTCCCCTTGTGCCCACATGGCGTTGGCTACGTCGTTCAGTGTTACCGCCGCGCTGCCATCGTTTCCAATCTCGCGATCGATGCGTAATGACTCCAGATAGGACTTTAAAGCGGCGGCGTAGTCCCCTTGTTCATAGGACATGGTTCCCAGCGAACGCAGACTGCGCGCGATGCCGGCGCGGTCTCCGGCCCTGGCATAAACGTCTTTAGCTTCAGAAGCCGCGACACCAGATTCATTCCATAGGCCGCGATTGCCCAAAGCACGGATCTTATAGTCCTGCGCTCCGGCCAGCAGCATCAGA
>CATPBY010000078.1 GCA_955652845.1 uncultured Terriglobales bacterium
ATTCCCACTAACAAGGTTTTCGTAATCGCCGTCGGGTAGTTGGATCGCATTACTCTTCTCCTCATCACAGTGTTTCGTCGATGACGAATACCGGCGGATCAACGAGCATCATCATCAGCATGCCACCGGGAAAGACGTCATTAGTCGTAATCTCGCGCTCATTGTGCGAGTGCCACATGAACGCGATTCCTGACTCCTGCGTCGGATTCATCGTGGTTGAATTCGGGGGCAGGGGAGTCGGTCCTTTGGCTTTGAGTACGGCGTCTGGTCCGAGATAGGGAGTGCCGTTATACCAAAGACCGTTGGTCATGATCAGCGGGTCGGGCAGGGTGATGGGTCCGGCACCGCCCACCTGACCGACGGGATTCGTTTCCAGGGGATGGTTGTGGTCCGCGCACCATTCGTAGTAGTTCAGCGCATTGAGAGGAGCGCCGCTGGCAGCAGTGTAGTAACCGTTAGCGTCCGGAATGCAGGGACTGGGGTCGGACAGGGAGGTTACGATTGAAACCGAACCTGCCAACGTATTATTAGAGGGCGCAAGCCCGCTGACTGGATCGGTATAAGTGAGTACACAGTTTCCCGGTGAGTTGGCCGTGGAGCATTGACTATTGCTGCCGACCGACTGGATGGTGAATGTACCGTTGTAGCCTGCCGGCAAACCGGAGACGGTTACGGCTTGTCCGGCTTGTACCGCACTGGACAACGGCAAGCCAGTGGTGATGGTTACTGTATTCGCGTTCTCGGTTGCAGTCGCAACCAGAGCTGACGTGGTTGGCAAAGTGTGTCCGTAGATGTCCCAGCCCAGACCTTTGCCGGTCCAATAGAAGATACCGTCGAATGCCTGGCCGGGCGTGGTATCGGTGGTGAACTCCATGCGGCCAGCCAGCCGCGCTACGCTCTGGCTATCGTTCTGGCTAAGAATCAAATTGCCATCGCGGGCCAGAATACGAACGTGATTTGCATGTTCGTGGAAAGGATGTTGCAAACGTCCTTGCCCGATGACTCGCAGCAGCACCAGATCCCCGGGATGCATGTGTGGATTGCCGTTATAGGGCTGATTGGGATAGTTAGGCGCGTACGCCGGATCCATGTCATCAGGCATCGAGCGCCCGTTGATAAGGAAGTAGGCGGGATGGTAGGGCTCAACCGCCACTGAAAGCGCCGTAGGACACGGGAGGCCCGTAGGGTTAGAGGTGGAGCAGTTCGAAATTTTCTGCACCTGCTGCTCGGCCTGCCGATGTATCCGCGGATCCATTTCTGCCCATTGGAACAAGTACTCCCGGTCATAGCAGGTTTCCGGGTGGTCATAGGCATTCGCTGCCATCGAGTACGGCCCTTGTTTGCAGCCGCTGATCGCCGATTTGGGAAGGACAATCAATGCGCCGTAAAGTCCCATTTCAATTTGCAGATCACCTTGCGTTCCGCTGTAGTACGCGTGCGTGCCCGGGGCTGTTGCGGTGAACGTGTAAGTGACGGTCTGACCTGTGGCTGCCTCCTGCGCTAACAAGCCCGCAGTGCCGCCGCTGCCAGTCACCTGGAATCCGGAAAAAACGATGGATGTATTACCAGCCCCTGCTGGCAGATTGTTGGTCAGATTCACCGTAATAACCTGTCCCTCGTTGACGAACAACGTAGGACCGGGAATCTGCATGACCGGGCAGTTGCCTGGAAACGGAACAAACGTGGGCGCCGGATTCGCGCCGGCGCAGCTGTAACCCCAGGAGTAAATCTGCGCGCCGTCCGGTTGCGTGCTGTAACCATCGTGGGCGCTCAGACTGAATGTAGATCCGGATATGCCCGGCACCGCTGCATGCGCGGCGACCGTGAGAAGCAAGATCGCAGCTATAGCAGCGGGAAAAATTCGGGTCATCGGATTCCGTCTTTTCACGTTCGTGTGGCTCATTGCTGCTCTCCTACTGGACGACCACTTCGGTCATCAGTCCGCCGAAGTTCTCGTTATCGTTCGACAAGTGGTCCAGGTTTGGCGTGTAGAGGAAATAAGTGCCAGGCTGGACGCCGGTGCTGTCGAGGATCACATCCATTGACTCCCCGCCGCCTAAAGTTATCGAGTTAGTCTTGATGTAGAGATTGTTTCCTGCCTGGTCGCGCAACAGCTTGGCGTTGAAGCCAACGATCTGCATGGGTATTCCGAGCGATGCCAAGGTCTGATACTCGGTAACATCCAAGTCGGAAATGCGAAGCAACGCGCGTTGCCCGGTTCCATTCGGTCCGCCTTTAGAGTTCAGCGTGATCAGGGTCGGTAACGGCTGGGAAGGCCGGGAAAGACCGTCGGATGCTTCGGTCGAGATCGCGTTGGTGACGGGGTCGGGATTGGTCGTGCCGGTTGCCGGCAGACCAGCGTAGCCTGGGATACCAATGGTGTCCGGGTAACTCCGGCCGCTGAGCAGGAAATACTTGTCCTTCATGTCAGCAAAGCCTTCGGGATTGAATGTCATTCCAACGAAGTGGAAGTTGGGATCGAACCCGTGAATCTGAAGAGGAACATCTATGTCATAGCGCGTGCTGCCGTCACCGTCGTTATATGCATATTTGTAACCTGCGACATGAATGAAGCCGTTGTCTCCCAAAGGTAACGGCGTGGAGCAGAGGATGTCCTGATTGGTGGAGCTGCTCGTGTTGCATGCAGTCCGCAGGTCCTGTTGCTGTAGTCCGAGCGCGGTATAAAGGTTGGCGCCTGCGGGCACGCGGTTTTGCCGTGGCCGCACGTAAAGCTGCCCGACCATGCCCATCTGCAAGTGCTCGGGTGGAGTAATGTGGCAGTGCCAGAAGTAAGTCCCGGCGTCAGGCGCGAGGTAATAGTAAGTGAAGCTGCCGCCGATATTGATGGCGAGCGACGCATCCGGCACTCCATCATAAAAAGAGGATGCGTTGGGATAGCCGTGGAAGTGAATTGTGTGCTGCTCAAACAAATCAGGTCGCATAATCATTCCGACGTTGCTGAGAGTCAGGAAAAGTTCGTCATCTTCGTCGATTGCGACCAGGGGTGCTGGAATGTTCCCATTCATGACTCCGGTATTCATGATTGCGGCGGCATCAGCGCCTGGATTGGGATTGGTCGCAGAGGGTGGGATATAACCGACGGCGCCGTCCGGGCTGGTTCCGGGCATGCAGGCGTTCGCGTTGAGGTCGTAGTACGGGTTCGGCTGTCCGCTGTTGTAGGTTGGTCCGTTGCAGAATGGTTTGTTAAAGTCTGTTGCGAACTGCGTGCCCGGCTGACCCTTCTGGATCGAGTTCAGTCCGGACAACGGGCCAAAAGAAAACATGAAAGTCTGGTTGCCGTCGGCTTCGGTCATGAAACCATCGCCTCCCGAAACCTGTTGGCACTTGATGCCGCCGCCATTCAAGCTGTAGGACAGTGGAACGCCATTTACCGTCTCCGAACTAATCTGCGGACCAGTGTAAGAACCCTCTTGCTGCGATGGATCGTAGGAGAACAGCGAGCTTGGGTGCCACACTGTGCTGGTGGGGCATTGAAGCAAGAAGGAGCCACCGCCCTGGTTGTTGTTTTGCGCACTCGCGGCTACTGTGGCAACGCAGGCTAGGAATATTGGCGACAAAATCTGGCAGATCTTTCTCATGACTGGCAGCCTCCTTTCTGACCTCAGGCGACAACTCGCTGGTTGACAGTGGGCCACCAAGACCACTTGCAAGCCAATCACTCTCAACCGTCAACGCACATAAAATCGAGTAACTCCAAGCCCGTAGCTGGCAGGAATTAACTCGGAAACTTTTGGGGAGGTGGGTGCCGGCGACTGCTCCAGGCTGTCACCGACTCTGACAAGAAGACTTTACTCGCAATCGATTTCTTTTCTTTGCGCAGCAGCAACGATGGAAAACATAAGCGAAAAGTTTCGGCCCCGAGTTCTCATGCCGTCGACCAAATCTCGCTCGCGCAGTGAATTTATGCGAAAGGTAGTCATCGCAATAACGTTTGCTTTCGAGAACTGATATGCCGGAGTGGAAATAATTGCCAATACGGTGGATTACTTCTGCGTACTATCTGCTGAGACCTTCAGAGCAGAGGCACATTGCGGCGCTGTGGAATCAAGCCTGGC
>CATPBY010000079.1 GCA_955652845.1 uncultured Terriglobales bacterium
GAGGTGTAGTGGATGAAAGAGTCATACGAAAGTGGATCAGCGACCCACATCGGCCCCAAGTCATGCGGAGCCGCTCGCGAGGGCGGTGTCGAAGCGTTGACAGGGGAACGTGCGGGCCGGGTATTCAGCCGCGTAAGGCAATTACTCCGGGACGCCGACGCTGTAAGGAGATGCGGAAGGCCCCATCTGATGCACCGATATCGCGAGGTGTGCCAGAGTCCCGCGCGGTCAGAGACCCCGTGCACGTACGGAAGCACCTCGCGCGGGAACCGGGAGATCCCAGGTTCGCCCAGGACAGCAGTTGCCTGGGGACGCATCGGGAAGTCTAAGGACGTACGCCGATGACGAACGGACCTGGGAAGTCGGACAGACCTACTGTACCGGAGAAGTCTCCGAACAACGCCGGGCAACCGGCAGCGGAGGGGATGGAGGGAAGAGGTCTGGCCAAAGGGAACCTGCCCCAGCAAAACGCGTCCCGGACACCGAGCCGGGAGGACGCGCTTCCCTGGTGCGAGCTTTGCTCCGGCTCCGCGTCGGGAGCACTCGGAATATCCGCCTGTTTTGCTTTGTCTTTGTCGTGCGTCTCCGCTGTGTCTCGGGTGTCGGTCGTCTGCTTTTCAACTTGTTGGTGTGCCGAGGCACAAAAACTCGTTTGCGCGACCATCAGAATGACCGCCGTCCATGGGCACGCCACCACCGCTGCCCTGCTCCCGATGGAATTCCATGCTCAATATCTCTTGATATTGCTAATAATTCCATAAGAATTCGACAGCAACATCTACCAAGTGTCTTTCTAGATCTGATCTCGATGCTGCTCTAAAACGATGCGCACCAATTGACTGCGAGTCCGGACTCCAGTCTTCGAAAAGAGTCGCTGGAGTGTGGCTTTGACCGAACTCTCCGACACTCCGATACTCGCCGCAATTTCCTGATTTGCGAGACCCTCGAATAAGCAGGAAAGCACCTGCTGTTCTCGATCGGTGAATGGCTTTTGTCGATTTTCCTCTTGCACTGGCGCCTCGTTCTTGAGGGCGGCCTGCAGTTGTTCCTGGTCTAGCCACACCTTGCCGGCCATCACGTCACGGATTCCTTGCGCAAGCAACGCGGCAGAGTCACGCTTCAGGAAGACCCCGGAAATGCCAGAGCGGATCAGTTCCGCTGCCGCCTTCTGATCCACACCTGCAGTCACGACCAGAACCTTTCCCTTGAATGCTTGTGCCTTTGCCAATCGGGTGAACGCAATTGCTCCTCATCATCCTGGCGTAGCGTGATCTGCCCCTCGAGCTCTTCGACGTGTGTCATCACGATTCGCCGATTGCGGGTTAGCTCCGAGATGAATAGCCCGGTACCGACAAATCCCGCAGAGCTGAGCAGCAAGCGAACCACGGCTTCGTTTCCTGGCAAATTGCTGAAGGCTTCTTGAAGAACCGCGCACACGAGTGCAACCCCGACGATCTGAGTTCGCGACAGAAACCCACCGAGAATCATGATCGGAAACAAGTAAAGAAAGCCCAGCGAGATGTAAGGTTTTATCGCCCAATCAACCGCGGCGATCACTGCTACCAGGAAAGTGGCCACAATGATCAGTTTGGTGCGGTTGGCCGGCACATAGATGGACAGTGGGTCTTTCATGCCTGCTCTAATGGTGCGCTATTCTAACCTGCCAGAACACCACCGTTTCAGGAGCTGGCCAAAAGATAGGCTTTCGGTAGCCGAAAGATTCCCTTCGCGCTCAGTGGCTTATAGAATAATCACTGCCGCATCCAGTACTGCATCGTTTAGAGGCCTGAGAGGGTTATCGGGTCGGAGCAATCGACTCCGCAGGGACTACAACCCCTACCCCAAAGAAGTCCGGGCCGTTGTGGCGTTGTGCCACGTTCTGGTCGTGTGCCGAGTCTAGCGAAGAGATCTGGCGTGGAAGCACGAGGTTGTAGCCTCCCCCATCAAGCCAGACCTCTTCGTGAGCGTTGCTGAAAACCAAATGACGTTTCATGATCCAACATCCTCGGTAGCGCAAGGGAGATTCCTGACTGCTAAACCCTATTCATCCGCCGTCCTCCAGCACGAGACGTGCATGGCTAGATCGGCCGCGGTGATAAGGATGGCTCCCGAAAAGCTGGCGAGCTTGCGATCGGTCAAGCTCTTTTTCCTGGCGCTGTTGATCGCAGGCTCTCTCGCAAAGGGCGCACAGGCCCAGCAGCCGGCATTGACGTGGGAGCAAGTGCGCGCGCGGTTCGAGCAGAGCAACCCCACTCTGCTGGCAGACAAGCTGAATATCGACGAATCAAAGGCACAGGAGATCACCGCGTACCTGCGCCCTAACCCGGGTCTCACTCTGCTGACGGATGGGACTCAAATCGCTCGTTACAAAGGAGTCTGGCAGCCGTTGGCCGGCACTATGTTTACGACCAGCTTTAGCTATCTGCACGAGCGGCAGCATAAGAGAGAACTGCGACTTGAAAGCGCACTGAAGACGACAGAAATCGCCGTCTCGAGTCAGGCGGACCTGGAGCGAAGTCTGCTTTTCAACCTGCGTGGCGCGTTTGTGCAAACTCTGCAAGCCAAAGCGGTGCTCCAGCTGGCAAAAGACAACCTTACCTACTACGACCATGTGCTCGACGTGAGCAGAGATCGATTCAAGGTCGGGGACATTGCGCAGATCGATCTCGACCGATTGGAACTGCAGCGTGTGCAGTATGAATCCGACTTGCAAACCGCAGAGGTGAATCTCCGAACCTCAAAGATTCAACTCCTGATGTTTCTGAATGACCGGACCGCCCTCGAGCAATTCGACGTGACCGGGCCATTCGATTTCAGCGAACCACTGATGCCCTTGGACGAATTCCGGCAGATCGCCCTGGATACCAGGCCGGACCTGCGGGCTGCGGTACAGGCAGTGGATAAGGCCAAGACCGACCACAAACTTGCCATCGCCACTGGCTCGACCGATCCGATCTTCGGCGCGTGGTATTCCTACAACCCCTCGTTCAACAACCCGTTTGCCCACCAAACGCTCGGTGCCAGTATCGCCATCCCCCTCCGCATCTTCGACCGGAACCAGGGGGAAAAGCTGCGCACGCAACTGGATATCGACCGGAACCAGAGGCTGCTGGATGCCACGCGGGCACTGGTATTCAGCGACGTGGATTCTGCGCACGCAATGGTGAATAGCAATCTGATCTTGCTGCGGCCGTACAAGGCCAAGTACCTGCAACAGTCAGTGCGGGTGCGGGACACGATTCTCTTTTCCTATCAACGCGGTGGGGCTTCCCTCCTTGATTTCTTGAACGCTGAAGGCGAATACCGCAGTGTGCAACGGAATTACGTGAGCCTGATTGGCTCTTACTTGACCGCTGCCGCCCAATTGAATCTGGCAGTGGGCCGGGAAATGATCCCATGAAAACTAAACTTGCTTGCGTGATCGCGGTGGCAACTCTTTGCTTGCCCTTGGGCTTGCTTCTCCTAGGCTGCAATGAAGGCAAGGCGAACCCAAAGGCGGAGGCGCCGCCCCCCGCCACCGTGGAGCATGAAGCGAACCTAAACATTGTCAAGGTCGAACATCCAGACCAGTTCCCCCTGGCAAGTGCCGGCGAGCACAAGGCTGCACCAGCGTTGAGTGTGACCGGAGTAGTAAGTCCGGATATCTCTAAGACCGTGCCCGTGATTTCGCTCGCGTCCGGCCGAGTTGTGGAGATTCGCGCTCGGCTCGGTGACGAAGTGAAGAAAGGTCAGTTGTTGATGCGCGTTCAGAGCAGCGACGTCGCGGGTGCCTTTTCCGACTACAGGAAAGCCGCCAACGATGAGAGGCTGGCCCGAGCCCAACTCGAGCGCGAGAAGATTTTGTACGACAAAGGTGCAATTGCGCAGAAAGATCTCGAACTTGCCGAGGATGCCGAACAGAATGCCAAAGTTGGCTTGGAAACCAC
>CATPBY010000080.1 GCA_955652845.1 uncultured Terriglobales bacterium
GGGCGTAGACCCCGAAAAGGTGGCGCGACTCAATGGGCTGAACTTTGGACGCGCGGACAGGTGAAGTTTTAGTAAGGGCGTCGCATGAGGCGAATTTATACGGTGCATAAGAAGTTTTCATAGACCCATGGGTTCGAACTATAAGCAAGCGAAGTTTACATAATATTTATCGCGGCAGTCCGACCTCAAGGAGCCAGATGAAGAACGCAACCCGTCCACCCGCTTGGAAGATCCTGCTGGCGTTCGCAATTATTTACTTTGTCTGGGGATCGACTTATCTGGCGATTCGCGTCGGGGTTCGCGAGGTGCCGCCGTTCCTGCTGGCGTCATTACGCTTTACAGTTGCCGGGCTGCTCTTGTACGGGTGGATGCGGGCGCGGGGCACGCCATCTCCAAGTTTTCGGGAGTGGGCTGCCGCCTGCCTGATGGGAGCGCTAATCTTTCTGCTCGATTACGGATGTTTATTCTGGGCGGAGCAGCGCGTGCCTTCAGGAATTGCGGCGGTCGTGCTGGCAACCATACCGGTCTTCATCACCTTGTTAGAGATTATCTTTCTGCGGACGCAGCGGCTTACCGTGCGGCTTGGGCTCGCGCTCGTGGTGGGCATTTGCGGCGTGGCTGTGCTGATGAGTAATTCGGTGTCACTGGGCGAAGTTCCAATTAACCGGGCGGGCGCTCTGGCTCTGGTATTCGCGTCGTTCACCTGGTCGGTGGCGACCATTCTCAGCCAAAAACTTCCGCTGCCCGCGTCAAAGCCCATGAGCGCCGCCGCCCAAATGCTGACAGGAGGAGTGCAGCTGCTGGCGCTGGCGGCAGTTTCTCATGAGCTGGGCGGGTTTCGTATGCAGAACGTTTCGTGGAGCGCGTGGTTTGCCCTGGTCTACCTCATAACCGCCGGTTCGATTGTGGGCTTCACCGCGTATATCTGGTTGCTGCATTACGAATCACCCACCAAGGTCGGCACATATGCTTATGTGAATCCATTGGTAGCCGTTGCTCTCGGCTACCTGTTGGGAGGAGAAGTGGTGGGTTCGCGCACCCTGCTGGGGACGTTGCTGGTGCTGGTAAGCGTGATCGCGATTACGACTACGCCCAAGACTAGTGTAGAGCGAAGAGCGATGGCTGAGTTGAGCGCCGCAAAAGCGGAGTAGGTGACATCCCTCGCCCCGCTGGGGAAAACGCGGGGCTTGGATGAAGGAGTTGTGGAGAACGCAGATCAGTCGAGAGCAGATCCTTCGTGGGATCTACGGTCTGGTCATCTTCTCCGGCTTCATCAACTGGTCGAACTCCTCGGCGGTTAGGTGGCCGAGCTTGAGCGCGGCTTCGCGCAGGCTGGTGTGTTCGACGTGGGCTGTGTGAGCGATTTGTGCGGCCTTGTCGTATCCAATCTTCGGCGTCAGTGCTGTGACCAGCATCAGCGAGTTCTTTACATACGCTTCAACCTTGGCACGATCGACATCGATCCCTTTGATCATGTAATCGACATAACCGTGGCAGGCGTCGGTGATCAAGGTAACTGAATGCAGGAAATTGTAGATGATGACGGGCTTGTAAACATTCAGCTGAAAGTTGCCTTGCGAGCCGGCGAATCCCACGGCCGCGGTGGCGCCATGAACCTGCACGCAGACCATGGTCATGGCTTCGCATTGCGTCGGATTCACTTTGCCCGGCATAATCGATGAGCCCGGCTCGTTTTCGGGGATCGAAAGTTCGCCCAGGCCGGAACGCGGGCCAGACGCCAGCCAGCGAATGTCGTTCGAGATTTTCATCAGCGAAGCGGCAAGGGTTTCAAGCGCGCCCTGGGCGAAAACAATCTCATCGTGCGCTGACAGCGCGGCGAACTTATTGGGATGGGAACGGAAGGGAAGCCCACTGAGTTCGGCGATCTTCGCGGCAGCGCGCTCGGCGAACTCCGGATGGGCGTTCAGCCCAGTGCCGACTGCTGTCCCGCCGATGGCCAGGTCATAAAGGCCGTCCAGCGTCAACTCGAGGCGATTGATGTCGCGCTCCAGTAAAGACGCCCAGCCGCCGAACTCCTGGCCGACAGTCATGGGTACGGCGTCCTGCAGGTGGGTGCGGCCGATTTTTACGACATCGTTGAATTCCCGGGCCTTGGCTACAATCGCGTTATGAACGGTTTTGATGGCGGGAATCAGCGCCTTCTTCACCCTTTCGGCGGCGGCGATGTGCATCGCGGTCGGGAAGGTGTCGTTCGACGACTGCGACATGTTGACGTCGTCATTGGGATGGATTGGCGTCTTCGACCCCATCTCGCCACCGGCCAGCTCAATGGCGCGATTGGAGATGACCTCATTGACGTTCATGTTGGTCTGGGTGCCGCTGCCGGTCTGCCAGATGCGAAGAGGGAACTGATCGTTGAGTTTTCCCGCGATTACTTCATCGGCAGCTCTCACGATCAGCTTCGCCTTTTCGGCCGAAAGCTTGCCGAGGTCCTGATTCACCAGCGCGCAGGCTTTCTTGAGGATGCCAAAAGCGTGGATCAGCTCCGGCGGCATGGTGTCGCGTCCGATGTTGAAGTGGACGAGCGAGCGTTGCGTCTGCGCTCCCCAGTAAACGTCGGCAGGGACTTCGATCTGACCCATACTGTCGGATTCAGTACGGGTCCGACTCGGCTTTTCGGCGGGCGCTGCCATGCAACCGTGCATTATAACCCGTAGAGAAGAGGACCGGCCGAACGGGGAATGGCCGTAGGGACAACCGCCCTCGGCTTTCCGGTCGAGCGCAGCTCGATGCTTTCTCTTGGCACCGGAACCCAGGTGAGTTGTTCCAGTTATTTTTTGGCGATAACTACGTTGAAGAACGTTGGCGCCAGCGGGTGGTTCTCGATGGAGGTGTACCCGGCGTTGCGCAGCATGCTTTGAAGTTCTGAAAAAGTGTAAGCATCGCCAGCCGGAGTTCCAGCCAGCATGGTCAGGCTGAAACGCGCCGGCACAGGAGGAGATATGCGGTCTTCGTTCGGAACGAACTCGAGAACTACGGCACGGCCTACTGGCTTCAGCGCGGCATGCACTTTGCGCAGCAGCTTTTCGCAGGTTGCCGAATCGAAATGATGCAGGAAGTTCGTGATCAAGACCAGATCATAGCCGGTACCGTAGTCGACATCGAAAGCGCTGCCGGGAATCGTATGATAGCGGTCGGAGACCCCGGCCTTTGCTGTATTCTCGCGGGCTACTTCGAGGACGTTCGGCCAATCCACCGCCCATATCGTTGCGTTGGGATTGTGCCGGGCGATCGTGATATCGAACATTCCATGCCCGGCGGCCAGGCTCAGAACCTTCCATTTCTGTCCTTCATCCGCTTTCAAGAGTTTGGCAAGCAATTCAGCCGGCATCACCATCAACGGGGCCATGCCGCGTGCAAAATCCACCCACATGGGATGCTCCGGCGTGAGGCCGTTTTGATCTTTGACCGTACCGCCTTTGCGAACCGCCGCTGCCAGCTCGCGGAAACCGTCGACCGCCGCTGGAGCAAGCATAAATTGGATCGCACTGCCCATGTAGGCCGGGGACTTCCGATCAAGAAAGAGAGCTGAATCCTGGGTCAGGCTGTAGCGATTCCCGTCCTTCGTGAGAAAACCAATCACGACCAGGGTGTCACACAGAATCCGAATGCCGCGCTCTGACGCCTGACAGCGGCGGCCGATGGATTCCGCCGTATGATTTGCTTCGCCAATGGCGGTAAAAACCTCAAGTTGGATAGCCGCTTTGAGTGCTTCGGTCGATTGATAGGCGGTAATTGTCTCAAAGAACAGTTGGGGCGAGGGCGGTGCGCTAACCTGAGTTCCGGACAAAGTATGACCTCCAGTAATTGTGCGATGCTCGGCAATATTTTACAGAAAGATTCCAATCAGCTTTTGAACAACTCGCTGGCGGGTAAAAGCTGCATGCTAGAATCGTTAACTTCAACCTCGCGAGCGCGTCGTCATTCCTCCAGAAGAGACTGATTTGGTGACCGAGCAGATTCCCGGCGTGACCCAACAGATTCCCGACACGTTTCCGCGCGCACAGCTTAAGGGGAAACCCGACACGCGAGCGGATGTATTCGTCATCGGTGCTGGTCCGACCGGACTGGCCTGCGCCATCGAATCGCAGCGCGCCGGCTTCATGACGATTGCCGTCGACAAAGGCTGCGTGGTCAATTCGATCTACAACTATCCCGCTAATATGTCGTTCTTCACTACGCCGGAGCTCCTGGAAATCGGCGACATTCCTTTCAGCACAGCGCGTCAGAAGCCCACCCGGGAGGAGGCGCTGGAATACTATCGCAAGGTAGCGGAACACTATCAGTTGGACGTTCGCCAATACCAGTCGGTCAAAACCGTGACCGGCAGTGATGGGGATTTCCAGATTACGGCGATTGACAGCGCCGGACGGATCGTGGATTACCGTACGCGCAAATTGATCGTTTCGACCGGATACTACGATCTGTCGAACCCTCTGGGCATTCCGGGCGAAGAGCTTGCAAAAGTATTCCATTACTATCGCGAGCCGCATCCGTTTTTCGATATGGACGTGCTGGTGATTGGCGGCAAGAACTCCGCCGCCATCGCTTCTCTCGATCTGTGGCGGCACGGCGCGCGCGTTAACCTGGCGCATCGCGGGCCGAAGTTGCACAGTCACGTCAAGTACTGGATTCTGCCGGATATCGAGAACCGCATCAAAAACGGCGAGATCGGGGCTTACTTCAGCAGCACGGTGCAGCAGATCGAGGTGGACTTTGTGGACCTCGATACACCTGAGGGTCCGGTGCGTTTGAAAAACGATTTTGTTTTCGCCATGACTGGCTATCATCCAGACTATGATTTTCTGCGCTCCATGGGCATTGAGCTTTCGTCGGAGCAGTGCCGTCCGGTGTGTGATCCACAGA
>CATPBY010000081.1 GCA_955652845.1 uncultured Terriglobales bacterium
CCGGTGCTCCGTCCGCGAGCGGCGGAATTCATTGGCGCTACCGCATTGTGCGAAACCGAAATCTGGTCCTGTGAAATGTGTTCCAGCATTGAGTGTTTACCGCAATAGCGGTGCAGGCTAGCAGAAAGTCATTCAAAGTCAAGCGCCGGATCAGGCACTGCTGGCCAGGACGGTCGCGCTTCAACGTCATAGTGTCGGCGCGTCAGCGTCGCAGTCGGGATTATAATGAAATCATTGGCTCAAGCCACAATCCGATTAAGAAATTGGTTTAAAGCATTTTTGAATTTTGCCCGCTTTCACTCCAACTCGTCCCGGTGAAAAAACCAGCCGCAAAAAAGTCATTCTTTTGCTGGTGATTGTGGTTTTTGTGCTTTTCGGAATACTGCTTTCACTGACGTCTTTTAATCTGCCTTTGAGTCCTGATTCCAACCAGCAACTTCTGGTCTTCGCTTCGCTCTCCGCGGTGATTTTCTTCCTGTTTGTGGCCTTGACCTTCGTGCTGGTGCGCAACCTGCTCAAGCTTTTTGCGGAACGAAGGCTGGGAGTTCTCGGTTCCAAGTTTCGCACCCGCCTGGTAGTGGCGGGCCTCCTGCTTTCATTTCTTCCGGTCATCTTCATGTTCTGGTTCGCTTATGTGCTGATGAACCGATCCATCGACAAATGGTTCTCAACTCCAGTCGAGGAGGTACGTGAGGACACGGCAACGATGGCATCCCTGCTCTCAAGATACGCCGCGCAGAATGCCCGCGCCGAGGCCCAGTCGCTGGCGGCATTGCCCGAAACCCAGCATGCCTTTTCGGGTCATAGTTTTTCGGCAGTGGTAAATGAGTTTCGCCGTCATGAACTCACATTGCAGGGCGGATTTGTGGTAGCCATTGAGAATGGGAATGCCGAGGCCAGTTTCGGGGCGCCCGCTCCGTGGCCGATGCTGAAAGCGCATATTCCGCTGGGAAGGGTGAACTCCGCCGACCCGCCCGTGCACTTGAATTGGGAACAAACCGAATACGTACTTGGAGGAGCGCCGGTCGGCACAAGTGGGGTGATTCTGGTTGCAATGCCGTTGCCCCAGAAATTTTCCGAGACGGTGAAGGAGGTGGAGGCCAGCCAGCAGAGATATCTCGATTTGAGCCGGGAGCGAAAACTGGTGCGCCGCACTTACATGGGCTATCTGCTTTTGTTAACGGTCATGGTGCTGTTCGCCACCACGTGGCTGGCACTATTCCTTTCTAAACTGGTAACTCGCCCGGTCGCGGCGTTAGCTGAAGCCACACAGGAGATTTCCCGCGGAAGACTGGATTATCGCGTGGAAATCAGCGCCGCCGATGAAATTGGCGATCTGGTGCGTTCTTTCAACCGCATGGCTGCGGAACTAGAGGCCAGCCGCCGTCAGATCGAAGCCTCAAGCCGCGAATTGAGCGTTGCCAACAATGCCCTGGAGCAGCGCCGACGGCATATCGAAACGATTTTGGAGAGTATTCCTACCGGAGTGTTGTCACTGGATGCGGGCCGGCACATCACTCACGTGAACCATGCCCTGCTTCGAATGTTTAATCCCGGAGGCGGAGAACCGGGAACGGCGGTGGTGCTGATTGGCGCATCGTTGCAGCAAGTCTTTTCTCCCGAGGTCCTGGAGGATCTGGAGTTGCTGCTGCGTCGCGCCGACCGGATGAGCACGACGACCACCCAGATGGAAATCGTGGTGCAACGTGTGAAGCTGAACGTGGCAGTAACCGTGGCCACTCTTCGGCACGAAGGCCGCGACCTGGGATATGTCCTGGTGTTCGAGGACTTGTCCGATCTTCTCAAAGCTCAAAAACAGGCGGCGTGGCGAGAGGTTGCCCGCCGCGTCGCCCACGAAATCAAAAATCCATTGACTCCGATTGCCCTTTCCGCGGAACGAATCAGACGGCACTTGGGTCGCGGTGTACCTCCGGATGCGGCCTCGATGGATGTGCTGCACGGTTGCGCCGCCACCATTGCTGGATCGGTCGAAACTTTGCGCGCTCTGGTGGATGAGTTCTCTACCCTGGCCCGGTTCCCCGCGGCCAAGCCACAGGCTGCAAGCATAAATTCGATCGTGGAAAGTGCTCTGACAATGTTCAATGGCCGTCTGGACGGAATTCAGGTGCGCACGTTTCTGGGCGCGGATTTGCCGCGCGTGATGGCTGATCCCGAAGCCATCAAGCGTGCCCTGGCGAATCTGGTGGACAATGCAGCCGAGGCTATGCACGACTCCATGCTGCGAGAGATTCATATCTCGACCGCGCTGCTGGCCAACCGCGACGTGGTCGAGATCACGGTCGCCGACAGTGGCCACGGCGTCACTCAGGAATTGAAAGAGCGGCTGTTCCTTCCTTATTTCTCCACCAAGAAGCGCGGAACTGGCCTTGGCCTGGCCATCGTAAGCCGCATCATCGAAGATCATCACGGCTCCATTCGGGTGGAAGAGAACCAGCCTGTCGGGGCCCGCTTCGTGGTGGAATTGCCGATAGCGGCGGACGGGGTGGACGCTTCCGCCATACGCCAGCATGCATAACATTCTGATCGTGGATGACGAATCCGGCATCCGCCAGTCCCTCAAGGGAGTGCTTGAGGATGAAGGCTACAAAGCCTCGGTGGCGGAGAGCGGCGAGGCCTGCTTGGAAGTGCTGCGCAAGAAAGCTTTTGAGGTAGTGCTGCTCGATGTCTGGATGCCCGGAATGGACGGTCTGGAAACCCTGGAGAAGATTCGCGAAATTGAAGGCGCTCCCGAAGTGATCATGATCTCCGGCCATGGCACGATTGAGACGGCGGTGCGTGCCACTAAGCTGGGAGCTTATGACTTCCTGGAAAAACCGCTTTCCATTGACAAGACTTTAATTCTGGTCAAAAACGCGGTTGACGCCCAGCGACTGCGGCAGGAAAACCGGGACCTGAAGAAGCAACTCATTCCCAGAAGCGTCATTGTCGGCGAAAGTGTTCCGATGAAGGCGCTGCGCCAGCAAATCCAGATCATGGCGCCTACCAATGGGCGGGTACTCATTTATGGCGAATCTGGCACGGTAAAAGAATTGGTAGCCCACGCCATCCACGCCCAGAGCCTGCGAAAAGAAGAGATGTTTGTCGAAGTGAACTGCGCGGCCATCCCCGAAGACCTGATTGAGAGCGAACTTTTCGGGCACCGGAAAGGTGCATTTCCCTTGGCCACCGTGGAAAAGGAAGGAAAATTCCAGAGAGCTCACGGGGGCACGCTTTTTCTCGACGAAATTGCGGACATGAGTTTGAAGACTCAGTCCAAAGTTTTGCGCACGCTTGATGAGCAACGGTTCACGCCTGTGGGAAGTGACGAGCCGATTACGGTCGACGCGCGGGTCATCGCGTCCACCAACAAGGACCTGGAAGAGGAAATTTCCCGGGGAAATTTCCGCGAGGACTTGTTTTATCGCCTCAACGTCGTGCCCTTTTCGGTTCCTCCGCTGCGCGAGCGCAAAGAAGATGTCCCTTTGCTGGCGCGCTATTTTCTAAAGGAATTATCGGCCGCGTACGGCCGGCGGCCACGCGAAATCACCGACGATGCCATTGAGACTCTGATGCGTTACTCCTGGCCGGGCAACGTTCGTGAATTGCGCAACGTGATTGAGCGAATCGTCATCATGAATCCCACCACGACCCGCTTCGATCGCAAACACCTGCCCCCGCTGGTGCATCGTGACGGCGGCCGCCGTCTCGCAGGCACCGAGTTCTCCACTTTACATCAGGCACGAGCCGCCTACGAGCGCGATTACATTCTAAAAAAAATGGACGAGAATCACGGCAACATCAGCCGCACCGCGGAAGTGCTAGGCCTTGAGCGCAGTCATCTCTATCGCAAAATGAAGACCCTGGGGATTGCGGTAAAGGAATAGATCAGAAGAGGCCTGAGAGAAACTATCGCTTGATCATGTGGATTTCGGTGCCGTTCTTCGCGAATTTCACTTCATCCATCAGCTCATTGATCAGATAAATACCGCGGCCGTGATTGGAGTAGATGCTTTCCCCGCAAACCGGACTGGGTATGGCCGTGGGATCGAATCCCTTGCCCGGGTCGCGGACCACGATCAGCATGCCCCTCTGCTCATCGCACGCCACATCACACTCGATAATCTTGGAAGCATCGGCCTTGGCGCCGTGCATCACCGCGTTGGCGAGCGCTTCGCTCAACGCCAGTTCAATTGCATCCTCATTGCCGGTAGCGCACTGCATTTCTCGAACAATCTGCATTACACCTTCCACCACCGGGTCAATAGCATTCGGGTCAGCCGCCAACGTGACCTTGAGCTTCAAGATCAACTCCTTTGCCTCGAAGTCGCAGGTTGGCCTGTTACTGGTCATTCACATCCATGCTCGTTCAGTCTGATCCGGATTCTACAGGATTATGATAGTCCGGCAGTATCTGGGACAAAATATTTCTAAAATCCGGATTTCTGCGATCCCGCCAGCCGTTCCAGCTGACGGCGCCAGTCAACTTCCTCGACAAATTCGTGTGAGTCGCGCCAATCGCTCTTCACTTTGACAAAAAGCTCCAGATAAATACGCGCACCCAGCATTTTTTCCAGTTGCAGACGGGCAGCGGTTCCAATTTTCTTCAACATCTGCCCGCCCTTCCCGACCAGGATGCCCTTTTGTCCTTCGCGCTCACAGTAAATCGCCGCCGCAATCCGGGTCAGTTTAGTGGCTTCTTCGAACTGCTCAATTATCACCGTCGTTGCATGCGGCACTTCGGCGCTGGTTGCGAACAAAACCTGTTCACGAATAATTTCTGCCGCCATGAAGCGGACAGGCTGGTCGGTCATTTGATCGTCCGGAAAATAACGGGGGCCTTCAGGCAAAGCCTGGATGATTTTCTCCAGCAGCACATCCAGGCCCTCGCGTTTTCGCGCGGAGAGCGGAATAATCTCCTGAAAATTGTAAAGAGCACGGTATTCGTCAATGATCGGAAGCAGTTTCCCCTTGTCACCGCGGAGCAAGTCAATCTTATTCAGCAACAGAAAAGCCGGCGTCCGCGACTTCTTCACGATGTCGAGAACGAATTCGTCAGCCTGACTGAACTTGCGGCTGGCATCAACGATCAGCAGGACCAGAGTGGAGCCACCCAGGGCTTCGCGCACCTCTCCCATCATTTTCCGGCCTAGTGAACTGTCTGGACGATGCACGCCCGGCGTGTCCAGCAGGATAACTTGGCCGCCGGAGCGACGCTTTTGTTTAGCTATGTGAATAACACCAAGAATGCGGTTGCGAGTTGTCTGCGGTTTGGGGCTGATAATCGCGAGTTTCTCGCCTACCAGAGCGTTCAGAAGAGTCGACTTACCGGCGTTGGGACGGCCGAGAATGCACACAAAACCAGAATGAAATGCCATAAGGAATGTACAACTCAGAACGCAATGTAACGAAATCAATGTCCCGAAATCATGTTCCGACGGCTGCGGGTGTCGCTCGGGTTCCCTTGCTACATCAGCTTCATCTGGCGGGGCTGAGCCATCGAAATGCGTACTCGCTCCACCCGGCGCTCGGTGGAGTCCAGAATTTCGAAGCGCAAACCATCCTCCTCCACGACTTCACCCGGTTGCGGTATCCGTCCGGCCAGTTCGCTTACCAGACCCGCGACCGTTGCCGATTCTTTACCTTCAGGGCGCATGCCAAACAATTCATCGAGCCGGTCGACGTCCATGTTGCCAGGAACGATATAGGAGTGATCGCTCTCCCGGACAACTTCGGCTTTCTCATGCTCATCGCGAATCTCTCCCACGATCTCTTCGACCAGATCTTCGATGGTGACCAATCCGGCGACTCCGCCGTACTCATCGACCACGATCGCCATACGGATGTTGTGTTTCTGCATGTCGCGCAGAAGTTCGCTGCCCAGCTTGCTTTCGGGCACGAAATAAACGTCCTTGCGCATCAGGGTGTCAACCGTTCGGGTATGGGCTTCGGTGTCCGGCACTTGCAGCACGTCCTGGGCGTACACAATGCCCACAATATTGTGAATTGTGCCGTCAAACACGGGCACGCGGGAAAA
Source organism: uncultured Terriglobales bacterium (assembly GCA_955652845.1). GTDB lineage: Bacteria > Acidobacteriota > Terriglobia > Terriglobales > Acidobacteriaceae > JABCYV01. The sequence goes on from CATPBY010000081.1 coordinate 6,035, forward strand.
TGGCTTTCCTTTCAGTAACTCGATGAATTGTTCCACGGTAGTATTGGTAGCTACGGCCACGATTTCCGGACGCGGCTTCATGGCCTCACGCACGGTTTTCTCGCCAAATTCGACAACCGACTGGATGAGGTCGCGATTGCTTTCCTGCAGAATGCCTTCCTCCTGGCCTGCCTCGATCAGGGCATGCACCGCTTCCGCCTGAGTTTCTGGCGCCTCGTCCGAGTGCTCCCGGGTAAGTGTAGTCACCGATTGCAGGAAGCCCAGCACCAGAGTGACCGGTACAACGATGTAAGTAAGGACGCGCAGAATGAATACCCAGTGGATCAACCAGTCGCCTTTGGTCCTCGAGAAGAAAAGAAATGGCAGGAACCGGTTAAATACGATCACGATCAGGACAAGACTCAGCGTGGCCTGGAGGATCTCATAGATACTCCAGGCGCGATCCCGGAACACGGCGAAGCCAACCAGCATGGCGATTGCGGCCATGATAATCTGCGCCAGAACCGCCATGGAAAGCGAGACTCGTTCGCGGCTTATGCCCAGCCTGGGCTCAACTTTCTGCTCGAAAGAATCGATGTTGTCCTGAAAGTCGCGTGATAGAAATTTGCCGATTTCGGTATATAAACGATCGACGTAAGAAACCAGAGTCAGCAGTCCAAGCAGCGGCAGGAGCATGGCTGCAATGGCAAAGTTCATTGCTTTTTTCCTGCTCGCTCGATTAAACCGAGCGGTAGTTTCAGTTTCTTACGCAACATCTGCTCCTTGCGCGCCATCTTGCCGCGGTCGCGCTCGTGATCGTGGCCTGCGAGGTGAAGTATGCCATGCAGCACCAGGGTTTTAATCTCCGCCGTTATCGAATGTCCCAGGCGGCGGGCATTTTGCCCTGCAATATCCGCGGCAACCGCTATATCGCCGGCAAAACCACTGGCGGTTAAAATCGGCGGAAACGACAACACGTCCGTGGGATGATCCTTTCCCCGGAAACGCCGATTCAAGGAACGAAGCTCCCGTCCACTGGTGACCAAAACATTCACCGAACCCTGCAGTCCACATGCCCGCCCTGCCTGGGCCACAAACCTGGCCAATACTGCCTCCGTGAGTCCAGGAACACGTTTTTGAAAAATAACCAAGGGTCGCCTGCGCGCGCTCCGCTTTAACTTTCGTTAGTCTCCAACTTCCACGTCAAAACTTCACGTCAAAACAAAGAGGAGGGCCCGTCCTGGCACCCTCCTGCCCATTCCCCCACGGTATTACTCTCCGGCGTCGACTTCCCTGCCAGGCTCACTTTTCTCGGGATGCGAATTGTCAGCGCCGTTGCTCTTGCCGTTTGCACTGCTCTTCGATTCCAGAAGCAACATCTGTTCCTCGGCGACTCGCGTCTTGTGCTCGTCGTAAGCCCGGATAATACGCTGCACCAGGTGATGCCGGACCACGTCGCCCTCATCGAAGTATACAAACGTCAGGCCATCTACTTTCTTCAGCACATCCACGGCTTCAAGCAGTCCGCTGCGACGCGCTGCCGGCAAATCGATTTGAGTGACGTCGCCGGTGATGACTGCCTTGGAGTTGAATCCGAGGCGGGTGACAAACATCTTCATCTGCTCGGAAGTCGTATTCTGCGCTTCGTCGAGAATGACAAACGAGTCGTTCAGGGTACGTCCCCGCATAAAAGCAATGGGCGCGATCTCGATAACACTCTTCTCCAGATAGCGGTCGACCTTTTCCGGCTCGAGCATGTCATAGAGAGCGTCGTAAAGTGGGCGCAGGTAGGGATCGATCTTATCCTGCAAAGTCCCGGGCAAAAACCCAAGCCGCTCGCCGGCTTCCACCGCGGGACGCGCCAGAATGATCCGGTTCACCCTCTTGGCTAACAGCGCGGAGATCGCCATCGCTACTGCCAGATAGGTCTTACCTGTCCCGGCGGGCCCGATGCCGAACACCATGTCGTGATTTTCAATGGCTTCCACATAGCGACGCTGGTTCACACTCTTGGGCTGCACCGTGCGTCGGCCGAAGGAGCGCTGCCGCCCCGCCTCAGCCAGCCCCCTCAGGGTGGCTTTAGGATCGCCGATAAGCACACGGAGCATGCTGTTCAGATCGCCGTTGTTGAAAATATGTCCGGAGCGCTGAAGTTGATCGTAGTCGGCAAAGACCTGCTGGGCCCGCGCTACGTCGCGGGCGGCTCCTTCCAGCTCAATGGAATCGGAGCGAAGATCGATGTTGATGTTCAGGCCGTCTTCCAGCACATGCAGGTTTTCATCGCGCGTGCCGAACAAGGTCTCTAGGTTTGGGCTAATATCAATACTTTTCTTCATTCGGTTGCGGCGCTTGCCTCCCCGGCTTTAGATGCGTAACTTGTAATACCGGCACCGTTCGGAGATCCCCGAAAATAGCGAAAACACTGCGCCCTTTTTACGGACAAACAATTCTTCTGGATGGAGATGGAAACAGCCGACGGTGCTCGCCCCGAGGCGCAGGCAACAGCCATTAAGCAAAGACTACCCCTGCCATTGGAATAGAGTCAATGGAGGAAATCGGCGCCCAATCCCCCTGGAGCAGCAATCAGCCGCATCGAGTTGACCGGCCACAACTTACTCCCGTAGAATGACTTAGTTAATACCCATCTGAAGAAAACGAAGGTAACGAATCTGACATGGCAAACCATTTTTCTGCGCTGAAGCGCGCTCGCCAGACCGAGACCCGCAGCGCCCGCAATCGCAGCAATACATCGCGCCTGCGCAGCGCCCTGCGACAACTCCGGGAATCTTTGGCTAAGGGTGATAAGGCATCCGCGGAGAGCATTTTCCGGCAAACGGTGTCGGCTCTCGATAAGGCGATCCAGAAGGGCGTGATCCACGAAAATACGGCGTCGCGCTATAAATCTCGCCTCAGCGCGAGATTGACTGCTTTGAAGTAAGCTCAAAACAGCTGTCATCCTGAAGACCCAGTCGATGGGCAAAACCAATCAACTGGTGAGCGGAAGGGGGCCTGCTTGTTAATGTCCTGGCCTACACTGGCAGCTCTTCCTGAGACCATCCGGGGACCTCAGGCTTGGCCTCGGCGGTGAGATCAAGAATCAGCTTCTCCAGCACCAGACGCTTGCTCACCGGATTCGAGCGCAGCGCAAGATCGGTCTTTGCCACCAGTCGGATGGCCCGAGTAAGTTCGCGTTTTGATTTATAACGCCGGGCTTGCTTAATGATGTCATCGGCGGCGAATGGCGGCACTCGGAATCCCTGCCAGAGCGCGGCCCAGAGCATTCGCTGGTCGCGAACATTCCGCTCCAGAATCACCAGCATCTGGCGGAATGTCTTTGCCAGCATGTAGAGATGGCCGATCGCGGCTTCGTCGCCGACCCCTGTAGTCAGAATCGCGTCCAGCATTTGAAGCGCGCGCACCCGGTCTTTGGCGGAGATCGCATCTGTCAGTTCGTACAAAGATCGCTGCTTGGCCGCCAGCACCATAGTCTCCACATCGCCCAGCGTGATTCGCTTTTTCTCCCCGGCATAGAGAATCAACTTCTCCAGTTCATTGGAGATCATCATCATGTCGCCGCCGAGCGCGTCCACCAGTTCGCGGGCCGCATCCGGATCGATTTTAACCGCCCGCGTGACACAATACTCTCCAATCCAGCGCACCGCCTCGCCTTCTTCCACGCGCGCCAGTTCGACAATCGCGCAATACTGCCCCAGGGTGTCCCGGATGCGCTGGTACCGATCTTTATCGGTCAACTCCATGCGCCGGGCGTCGGCCGGAATACTGATATGGTCAGCGACGAGAATCAGGACCGCATCAGGGTTGGGATCCTGACAATAGGATTCGATCGCCGCCAGCTTATCTTCATTCGATCCTCGTCCAAACAGGTGTTTCACGCCACGAACGAAAAATACCTGGAAGGGCGCCATCAGCGACGGCGTGCGAGCCCGATCAAGAACTTCAGCAAGGTCGGTTTCTCCCAGATCAAAATCGAACAAGCTGAAATCGCGGAGCTCTTCAGGCACCAGGTGCTCGAGAATTGCTTCCCGGCAGCGCTTGCGGAAAAACACCTCATCGCCGACAAACACATATGCCGGACGCAACCTGCGGGCCTGCACTTCAGAAACGAAGCGGTCGGCTTGAGCAAAAGCCCGCATCAGAAGCCCTCCAGAATGTCCGATACCAGGGAGCGGGCAAACTCCCGCGACAGGCGTTCCAGGGCGGGCGAGTCCTCCTGGAAGAAACTGTTCAAGGTCTGCGAAATCTGATATTGCTCCCGAAAGACGTAGGACGGATTTTCGTAGATCACCTTTCCTTTTTTATCGGTGAGCGCAACCTTCATGCTTACTGCGACCATGGCGCTGGCAGTGCGACCAGTCTGTGAATCATAAGTAAGCGGCTGCGATGACGTACCCAGAACCGTTCCGCTTAAGGTGGCATCGGCCTCGCTGCTGGTCTGGTTCACGATGTGATAGTGAGTGCGCGTAATCATTTCCCGTACCACCGCTGCGGTAAGCCTCTGCTCGATCTTGTAGTTCTGGGTGGCATTGATAAATTCTGGAATCGCTACCGTCTGGATATCTTCGGGGATGGTAACCGCGTGGCCTCCGGTGTGATAGCCGCAGCCGGTTGCACTCAGCCACAGTAGCACCGCCAACCATCCCCGGCCCGTCCTCATTGGATTTTTCCTCGAGGCCGGGTCGCTGCCATGGTTTCCGCGCACTCCACAGAATTGGCTGCGCTGATGCGCAGATTATCGGACGCCGCCCACAGCCAAAAAGCGTTGGCGAGGTTGGCATCGGGAACAATCGACACCAGGACATCGCCCTGTCCAGCCGCATTCACATTGCTCGGGGCATCCTCGGAAAGATTCGCAATTTTCACATGTTCCCCGGCAAGCGCCTGGGAGATTCTTTCTCCATCCACAGATTGGTCCATCTCCAGATGGATGGCGAAAGCATGTCCATGGAAAACAGGGGCCTGTACCAGCAGGAGAGAGGGTTGTGGAGCGTTCTCGCCGGCAATGCGGCGGTAGTGCTTCATCACCCGGAGCTCTATCGCAGCAAGCGCGGAGGCCGAATGGTCACCGTAGCGGGTCACCATGTTGAATGCGACCTGAGTGTCGAATACCTTCTTGGGTAATTGCTGAAAGGACAGCAGGTTCACAGTCTGCTCATGCAGCTCATCCATGCCTTTCTGCCCGTGTTGCGAAGCCGGTTCAAATACGGTTGCAACTGCGCGCGCTACTCTTCCCGCTCTCTGGGCGCGCAATAAAACCAATGCCAGCACGACGGCCGCTGGATGGGCCACAACTGCCGGAGCCGGTTGCAGCTCCAGCGGCATACTTTGACCTAACTGCCGCTCGATCCACGGAGATCGAACCGCGGCCTCCGGCTCATCCTCCAGCGCGAAGGAGAGATCAATGATGGCGCTGCCAGCCTTGCGTGCTGATTTCCAATTGCGCTGTGTGGACTTCGGATCGGAAGCAAAAAATGTGAAGTCGATGTTTTCAAACTGCTCTGCCCGCACGCTCTGGATAAATGAAACCTCATCTCCCACTGTCTCCAGTTGACCCAGCGATTCTTCGTCATCAAGCAGTTTGATGTCGAGCGAAGGAAAATTGCGGTCATTCAACACTTCCGCAACTTCCTTTCCCTTGAGCGTCGAGGCGCCGACGATGGCTACACGATAAAGATTCGCCGCGCGCGCCGGCTCCAGCTGCGCCCCCACCCCTGGTTTGAACGTTGAACTCATGAGATCTGTGATGCCTCACGGTAGGCTGGAGGTGGAGGATTATTTTTCGGACGGAAAATCCATTGCAGGCGCCATATTACGCCGGAGAAGGTGTACAGCAGCGCGATCGCGAATAAAACAAAGCGCGAAAAAAACCAGATGGAAGCGAACAGCAATCCGAACAGAATAATCAGTTGGAAGCGCTGCCGGGAACGAAAATCAATATCTTTGAAACTATAAAACCGCCAGGTGCTTACCATCAGGTATGCCACCGCCACCACCATGAACATCCAGGTGATGGCAGTCCACCAGGACAGCACGGGATCCCCAAGTGAGAGGTGGACTACGGCGGCGATAACTCCCGCTCCCGCGGGAATCGGCATTCCAACAAAATATTTTTTGCCCGGGCGGCCGGGGTTTGATGGCTGCGGATTCGATGTGATGTTAAAGCGTGCCAGGCGGCTGGCTCCTGCGATCAGAAACAAAAAGCTGGCAATGGCGCCGAACTGCCCTATCTTGGTATAGAGCTCCCCGGTATTGGTCGCCGTTAACTGGCGGAAGCCCCACATCCATGCCAGCATCGCCGGCGCAACTCCGAAGGTGATGACGTCTGCCAGCGAATCCAGTTCCTTACCGAACTCACTGCTAGTGTGGGTGACGCGAGCGATACGTCCATCCAGCCCGTCAAACAGGACGGCAAACCCGATCGCCTTGGCGGCGTAATCCAAATGCCACGGCTCTGCCACACTGCCATGGGTGATTTGCAGGATGGCATAATACCCGGCCGCGATATTCGCTGTGGTGAACAGTGAGGGAAGAATGTACAAACCTTTGCGAAGGCGCCGCGAAGGCTGGTCGTCCTTGCGCCGTCTGGGAATCTCCTGAAGCTCGGGGTCCATTAACGCTCTCCTTGACGAGTCTCTAGCGCAGTAGTTGCCGCAATTTGCTCTGGCTCATGACCCAGATAGGCCAGCACACTGGACCCGCCCTTCACTTTGTCGCCAACTTTGACTTGCAGGCTGGCGGAGGTATCCAGGAGGACGTCGACTCGCGAACCAAACTTGATGAGCCCCACCCGTTCCCCGCGCGTAACCTGGTCGCCCACCTTCTTGGTGAAGACAATGCGCCGCGCCAGGATTCCGGCGATCTGCTTGAAAACCACGGTCTGGCCGTCGCCTTCCAGCGTGACAATGTTCTGTTCGTTGTGCTCGGCGGAAAGGGCGCTCATCGCGTTTAGAAACTTTCCTTTTTGATAGCGCACGTCGCGGATCAGACCGGCTACAGGGGAGCGGTTTACGTGCACATCAAACACGCTCAGAAAGATGCTGATCCGGAGCCGCCGGGCCCCGTTAACGACGACCGGAGCCAGATCAGTGACTTTGCCATCGCCGGGAGAGACTACGGCGCCGTCAGCCTGCGGAATATTGCGTTCCGGATCCCGGAAAAACCAAAGGAAGAAACCTGCCAGCAAAATGGCTGGCAGAGCCCATGCTGCGCCTGCGACCCAGGCAAGCAATACGGCCGCGACGACAAGCGTAAGCGCGTAATAATAACCGTCCGGAACCATCGGGAAACTAGAATTATAGTGCAGGCTCCGATAGCGGAACGGGTTTTGAGCTTAAATCCTAATAAAAAAGGCGCTTATCAGCGTCGTGGTGACTGACAAACCAAGTCCTTGGCGGCCGGAGCCGCATCCGGTTGCGATTGAGAATTAAGCGACCTGGTTCTGTCCGACCTGCCGGTACTCGCGCTCAATCGACTGCATTTGATCTTTGAGGCGCAGTTTAAGCTTTTTTAGCCGCACTTCTTCGAGCTTTTCGTCGTCGGTGAGATATCGTTTTTGGGTGAGTGACTCGAGTCTTTGTGAGTACTGTGTGTGCTCCTGGGCCAGTTTGCGGAATTCCTGATGGCTGGCCAGAAGCTGGTCACGTGGAGTTAGCATCCAGCAGACCCTCCTGCACGATATATGCAGCCCCAAATTAACACAGCATTAATGTGGCTTCAATCCCTAATTCCATGGAAGAAGAGCCATTTTAGTGAACAGAATTGCACCATTTGCGCGGCAATTTACATCAGATCAAGCCGGTAAAGTATCGCGGCTTCCTCGGGATCGCGATAATAGGCCGGGCGAATACCGGCTTTCTTGAAATCGCATTTCTCATACAGCGAACAGGCAGCCAGGTTCAACTCCCGTACTTCAAGAAACACTGCCTTCGCACCCCGCATGCGCGCAAGCGCCAATAGTTTTTCTAACAGACGGGTGCCCAAGCCTCTCCGGCGCGAGGAACTGCTCACAACCATGTTCTCGATCTCTAATTCAGAATCGATCTGGCGGGCAACCAGGAAACCCTGTATGCCTGGGTCATCTTCAATGACGAGGCCGAAACGGCTGGTTATGGCGTCGTCGCTACACCTTGCCGCCGCCTGTGCTCCGAAAATTTCCTCGTAGCGAGCCTGCGACCAGTGTGCCGCGGTACTTGCATCTTGCTCGAGGGACATTATGGAAGGGATATCAGCGGAGGTTGCCAGACGCACGGTTATGTTTCTGTTCTGCGTAATGAAATCCGAAGTCACTGTGGGGGAGTCCCCTTCGAAAATATTTTCGCATCCGGCCGCCGGATGTAATTGGCTTCCAACGCTTCCGGCAAAACCGTCTCTCCCGCCAAAACTCTTGTCCATCCGCGGCGCGCGACAGCGTCGCTCGCTGGCCGCGCGGTCTGTTTCACAGTCAGCCCTGCCTCCCGGGCGATTTCGGCAAGGTTAAGATCGGGAGTGACGATCCGAGATCCCCGAACCGCGCCCAGGAATTCCTCCCGCGTCAACAAGTGCTCCCCCAAGCTTATCGTTGATTCCTGGACGTCATATTCGCCTACATACACTTCGTTTCGCCCCGCATCGAGCGCCGCAACTACCCTTCCTCGCATGCTGCTCTCAATTGCAATAGCCTCCAGCAGCGAAACACATGCGATCGGTTTTTCCAAAGCTTCAGCCAGACCCTTTACCGCTGCTAAACCCACGCGTAGTCCGGTGAAGGACCCTGGGCCCGAGACTACAGCGAATCCATCGAGGTCGTCTTTCCCAAGCTTATGGTGCGCTAGCAGGGACGAAATTTGAGGCACAAGCTGGGCGGAAAATGTCCCTCCGACAAGAGGCACTACTTCAAGCACGTTGCACCCACCCCCCGGTCCGCAGCGGGCCAGGCAGATACTGCCCTGCTTGCCCGAAGTGTCGATCGCCAGAAGATGCATGTGCGATGAGAAGCTGCTGTGTTTTATCCGTGATGATGTGCGAAAAACCCCGGCGGGTTGAATTATTGCTTGCCCTCCACCAGTTCCAGTAGCACGCCTCCGGCACTCGAAGGATGCACAAACACGTAGCGATGCCCGCCGGCGCCGGTTTTTATTTCACTTGAAACCAGCCTCACACCATCATTCTTCAAACGCTCAATCACGCCCGCCAGATCCGGAACCCGAAGTGAAATATGGTGCAATCCCTCGCCTCGCTTCTGTATGAATTTTGCAATCACCGAGTTTTCGGAAGTGGCTTCGAGCAGCTCGAGCCGGCTTTGGCCTATGGGAACCATCACCACCCGCACCTGTTCGCCTTCCACTGGTTCTTCAGGCGAAACGTTTAACCCCAACTTCTGGTAGATCCCCCTGGCGATGGCCAGTGACTCTACCGCAATCCCAAGATGATCGAGGGTGACCGCTGGCGTTGCCCCTGCCTGCCCCGGTTTTCCGGTTATCTCTTCGACCAATGTGTAGGGATCCCGTTTGTGTTCAGCTATCTCTAATGCATATCGTGATAATTTTTCGTCGCTGATCCGCTCGCGCGCGTTCTCCAGGAGAGCCTCCCGCAGCATTTCTACCAGACGATCCTCCCAATTCTGAACTTTGTGCTTGAGCGCCAGATTTTCGTCTTTCAGATATTTTTCGTAAACTTCGATTGCCTCGGCCAGTTCGGCAACGCCCGCGCCATCGCTCGCAACCGTCTTCACGATGGGAGGTGTCCAGCTGTCGCTGCGCACCGCCAGCGACTGTAGCGCGCGTATTTCGCGCTCCACACGTTCCGCCCCGTCGCGGTCGCTTTTGTTGATCACGAAGATGTCTGCGATCTCCATGATGCCTGCCTTGATGGTCTGTACGTCGTCGCCCATGCCGGGGACCAAAATCACCACAGTGATATCTGCCAGACGCACAATGTCGACTTCATCCTGACCGACGCCA
>CATPBY010000082.1 GCA_955652845.1 uncultured Terriglobales bacterium
ATCCCAGACCCCAAACTTGCCCGTGGTTGTGACTTCCCCCGGGGGTTCAGGATTGTGAACCCTTAGATGGTAGGTGAGCGGACCTTCCCATCCGACATTGCTGAATGAGGCTTGGTGAAAGTCAAAGCGTAGAGGCTGGTACTCCGGATTCTTCGAGGCGAACTCCAGAGACGCGCCGTCGGCGACTATCTCTCCAATTGTAGTAGTTGAGTGTTGAGTTCGAAAAGGCTTCCCGGTGCCGAATGGAGGAATGAAAACGCGCAGTTTTTCGGCGGTCATGCGGCTGACCCGGTTGGTCAAAAGGCCCGAATACGCGCCTTTAATCACTAATTTTTCAATCGTAGCCAGCGGCTGGCCGGCATCGTCGCCGTGAACCAACGCTACGCCATCCAATACGCACCCGGGATAAGGAAAGTAGGTACGCCGAAAGGCGCGGACCTGCACCTGGCTGTCCGTTGCCTCTTGCAAATTTTGAATTACTGCTGTCCGGTCAAAGGGCCACTTCCGGCTGGACAAAAATGCGAGCCCGCCCAAAGCGATTGCCGCCACAATCACCAGCAGAGCAAGTATTCCGGCTCGCAGTCTTCCACGGTGCTGCCGGCTCCTGACTTTAGGGGTAGGCGTGGCAGTGGCCGAAGGCATAGGACTTTGAGTCCAATTGAGGAAGATCAGGTTGCTCGCGATTTCAAGCTTAGACTAACAGCAGGATTCGCGACCTTACCGGACAAAATCCCAGGTGGTTGCACAGTCCAGATTTACACATGACCATGCACAATATTGCAGAAAATCGTCTACAGCGGCAGTTCCTCTGAAGTCGGAAAGTGATGTTGCTCGCGTCCGACTTTGCCATCATACTTGGTTGTCATCTTGAACAATTCAAAGCGTCCATCGCCCGCGACTTTCCTGCAGCGATCTCTCAGGGTTTGCATCTCGCTGCCATTTAGGGGTTGAAAATTCACAGCTACGCCAAGATTCTGGTCGAGCACTTCCAGAGTGTCAATTCCGCTGATCGTCGTTGAAACCGGCAAGCTCATAGCGTAGCGGAGCGCCTCCAGCGCGGTCACCACTCCATGACGAACCAGTTCGCCGCTTCCGCCCATGCTTTTCATGCCCAGTGCAGCCATACCTCGACGGTTCACCTCCGGCAGTACCTGGGCTTCAAAGCTGCGGAACGTCGCGTCCAGACAATTCAGCGGCATCTGCACCGTATCAAATGGAAAGTCATGCGCCAGCGTTTTTAGATGAATAGAAGGATCCTTGTGACCGGTGAAGCCGATGAACCGAACCTTGCCCTGCTGCTTGGCCGCAGTTAAGGCTTCAGCCGCGCCGTTGGAAGCAAAGATGAGATCGGCATCGTTGTCATACACCACTTCATGAATCTGCCAGAGATCCAGATGATCCGTCTGCAGCAGCCGGAGCGACTCTTCCAGCATACGCATAGCCTGATTCTTATCCCGGCCGTGGGTACAGACCTTGGTCATCACGAAGGCCTTATCTCGCTTTCCCTTCAGCGCGCGCCCCAGACGCTCTTCGCTGAGTCCGTCGTGATATTCCCAGCAATTGTCGAAGAAGTTGACCCCGTAATCCATGGCCTTCGCGACAATTTCTACTGACGCCTGGTCAGTTTCCGCCGATCCCAGGTGATATCCACCTAAGCCGAGCGCGGACACTTTAGTCTCTGTCTTTCCCAGAGGCCGCAGCGGGATCTGGCCCGGAGGCACCGGTCGAGCCTGTCCCGAGCTCACCCCACGGGCGATCAACGGTGTGGCTCCCAGAATAGCCGCATTCCTTAAAAACTCGCGCCGATCCAGATCGATCTTTTTAACCACTGGCTGTCTCCTCAAAATTGCTTTTCCGGAAATGGATGTCCGGTATTTTGCTGGGCTCCGAACATATCCTTTACCTCGGATTGTCTGGTATCGAGTGGGAAGCCATGAGCTATACGCGCTTCCGGGTTATCGAATTTCAAGGACAGTTTGTAGAGCTCGAAATGTCCATCTGCCGCATACTGCTTGCAACGTGCGCGAAGTTCATCCATTTCGGTAGTGGACATAGGAGTGAACGCTTGGGCGATTTGCAGGTTCTGATGAAGAACTTCAAGACTGTCAATGCCGGTAATCGTAGTAGCCACCGGCAGACTCATGGCGTAGCGCAAAGCTTCGTCTATGCTCAGTACTCCCGCTTTTATCGGCTCGCCGTGACCATTCAGGGGTTTCATGCCAAGAGCGGCTATTCCTCGCTTGTTCAGCTCTGGCAGAACTTGCTGCTCAAAGCTGCGAAAGCTGGCGTCGAAAGCGTTCAGCGGCATTTGCACCGCATCAAATGGAAATCCTGTCTTCAACATGCCCAGGTGAACATTCGGGTTCTGATGGCCGGTGAAGCCAACAAAGCGAACCTTGCCATCTTTCTTGGCTTTGCTCAGGGCCTCAGCCGCACCCTTAGGGCGGATGAACAACTCGGGATCATTATCGAAGGCCATACCATGGACCTGCCACAGATCGAGATAGTCGGTTTGCAACCTGCGTAGAGACTCGTCCAGCATTTCAAGCGCAAGCGCAGCATCCCGCCCATGAGGACAGGATTTGGTCATCAGGAACACTTTCTGGCGGCGCCCCTTCAATCCTGCCCCCATCCAGAGCTCAGTTTTCCCGCGCCGATATTCCCAGCAATTGTCGTAGAAGGTGATACCTCCATCGACCGCTTCCTGAATAATCCGAATCGCGGTTTTCAAATCCGGCGCATCGCCAAGATGATGTCCCCCAAAGCCTAAGGCCGAAACTTTAATATCTGAGCGGCCAAAAGGACGCAGGGAAATTGACCCGGAAACTTGAGGCATATCTTCCTCATTCAGAATTCAGAAGGTTCTGTGGCGCCGTTTGGATGCAGACTCGAAGAAGAAGGTAGTATGCCGGCGCCGGCAAATTGCGCATCCAAACAGCATGAGATTTTCCGCTGCCAGCGGAGCTGTCACCCGGACCTGCCGCGATGTCGTCCGAAACGAGACTTTCCAGGCGGCTGCGGCTTTGTCCTACTACTGTATTCTTGGGGTTTTTCCGGGTTTAATTCTTCTTTCCGCGGTGCTGGGATACATGCCGCTCCCGGATCTTTTCGGCGCTGTCTTGGCCTTAATGCAGCATATTTTGCCGGTCGATACCATGCGCATGATTTATTCCGTGCTGGCGGACGTGCTCTCTGCCGATCGAAGAACCTGGCTATCGCTGGGAATGCTAGGCACGCTCTGGGTAATGTCCAGCGCGTTTGACGCGATGATTGAAGCTCTGAACACCGCCTACGGGGTCACCGACGACCGTCCGTTCTGGAAGACCAGACTCCTGGCGGTATCACTCGCGGCGGTGACTGGTCTGCTCTTGCTTTGCGCTCTGGCGGTAATGATTGTTGGTCCACGCTTCGGAGAATGGCTCGCAGGAAAAATCTACGTGTCAGGGTTGTTCATCTGGCTTTGGCCTTTCCTTCACTGGACGATTGCGATTATCTTCAGCGTATTTGCCGTCGAAGTTCTTTATTTCCTTGCCCCAAATGTGAAACAACGGTTCCTGGCGACGCTTCCCGGGGCAGTTCTCGCAGTGACATTCTGGATAGGACTGTCCTACCTCCTGGGGCTGTATTTTCGGCACTTCGCTGACTACAACCGCACCTATGGAACGTTAGGGGGATTCGTAGCCTTTATGACCTGGTTCTACTGGACGTCGTTCTTCTTCATTGCGGGCGCTGAATTGAATGCAGAATTGGCTAAAGTAACCCAGCCCGGTCCATTGAAACGCAAGAGGAAGGATTCGCCTTCCGGCGAGAACTTGGACCGGGTGGCGTAACCAGGAAGCTCAGAACTTGGAGTGAAATTTGCCGTCCACGGAAACCCCTCCTACCTGGTCCCGCGCCACACTGACCGACCACCGCTTGTTAATTTTGTAGTCGCCCTGGACCATCTCGCTCCCGGGCTGAGAAACATCCGTAGAAAATGTGAAAAGAAAGTTCTTGCTGACCCGTTGCTGGATCGCGACGCGCGCTGAAGGGTTCTGATTGTTGCCGCCGATCAGCGGATCGATCTGCAAACTGGAGATTCCAGCAAGCTTCTGAACGCTGCTGCTGAATTGACTGGCCGCCTGGGAGGCAATCATAGAATCCGTGCTTTGGCTGGCCGCATTGGACTCCTGCGTGGTTTTGCCGCGTGCAATGAGATTGATGATGTCCGCCGTAGCCAGCGGCGGGTCGGAGACGTAGGAAGTCGTCAGCTTATCCAGTGGTCCGCGCATCGTAAGGGTCAGGTTATACTGCTCGACGGTTGTGGTGACTGACACATTCATGACTGGATTAGTCTCGTTGGGATCTTCGAACGTGATGATTCCACGCTGCAGTTGATAGCGAACATTGCGGTAGAAAAGCTCACCCGCCGTAAGGTCAGTGCGCCCGGTGATCACCGGGTTCGCGGCTGTTCCAGTAATCTGCAGGTTGGCGCGCCCTTCGAGGCTGACTTCAGAACTTGTTGCGCTGAGATTGTCGCTCGACTGCACCTGGACCGCGAGTTTCACTGTGTCAGCGAAGCCGGGCTGCGCCGGCGCGGTGCTGCCGCTGAATTGTTCTCCGAACTTGGCGAGATCAAAATCAGGGGTGAAGGACAGGCTATTAATCAGTACGCGCCCGTTGAGAGTGGATCCATCCTTATTTCCTACCAGCACCAGGTTCCCGTCGAGGACTGCCCTCAACCCATCCGGATAACGCAAGCGCACGGCCTGGCTGTGCAATGCCAGATTGAATTGCACTGCGGGCTGGTAAGTGATTGATCCTCCCATCGAGATCTGGCCCCCGCCAACTTGGCCGGTCAGACTCGAAATCTGCAGCCTGTCATTAGTAATGTCGAGTGTGCCGTTCAGCTTCTCCACTCCAAGAGGCGCGGTTGGTGTGGAGACTGCAATATCCTGTAGCCGCATCTGACCCTGGATTGCCGGATTTTGCGCGGACCCCGACGCGCGGACGTCGAGAGACAGAGTGCCCGAACTGTGGATGTCAGGCTGCACAATGCGTAGCACGCGAACATCGACTGAACCTTGTGCAGTGAAGTTAGGCTTGGCGGTTCCGGCGAGCGGAATGCTTCCCTGCACGCGAAGAGATGTTCCGGTGCCGCGAATCTCAGCCGGCGGGATGGTCACAACGGAATGAACGTAATCAGCGTGAATGGGACCTGCCGCCGCAATTTCCAGCGACTGGTAGCTGGCATTGAATGTTGGAATAGTAAGATGCGCCTCAACCTGGGATTTCTCCTTCAGCGGACCTTTGATGGTTGCGTGCAATTCAGTTTGGCCCTTCATGCCCTCAGGCAGGCTGGGAACGTATAAGGCGAGCAGCGCTTCGAGGGGCACACTGGTAGTGTCGATGGCCGCATCGGTGTAATAACTTCCGGTAAGATTCACCCGGCCATGTGCCTGGACGGAGGATTGAGCAACCTGGGATTTGAGGGTCAAATCCGCGTGCTGGTCCGCTACCCGAAGTTCTGCTTTCAGATTGGAAATCGAATTCTGCCGGAGTTGAAGCTGTGGCAGTTGGAACACGGCGTTCAGTTGAGGATTGTCCAGGGTTCCCTTACCCTCAGCGGTTGCGGTTAGGGTCCCGGTTAATGGAAGGTTTTTCGTCTGAACGGCATGAAGCTTTTGCAGGACCACGGCGGGGGCGTTGAGGCGAACCGTATATTCCTTCGTTTTCGGGATGTAAGACAAGCTCGCATTGGCCGAACCTGCGGGCAAGCTGACGTCCAGCGTAGAGGTAACCGAGCCTTTGTCGGCATTGAATTTGACGGCGAGATTCTGCACAGGCTCATCGTAAGCGCGTGCATTCACGATTTTGGCCGAGCCTGCTCCGATGGGATTAAGTTGCGAGCCGTGAAGAGTGACCTCCGCGTACAAATCCCCGGAAACGGGATACTGCAGATTTGCCAGTTTCTGTAAATCAGCCACCGACATTTGTTGGACTGCGAGGCGAACTGCGATCGGGTCCGACGGAGTGTACGACCAATTATGCAGCTGCGCTCTGGCGCTGAAAGATGCTTTGCCCTGATGAGCGTTGACCAGTAAGCCGTCCTCCAGATTAATCTGATCGGGGTTCGCGCGGAATGCGGTTTTCATACTGCTCCACTCACTGCCTTGCACCTGCACATTCTGCGCATTCAATTGTCCGGCAACGCGAGGCTGATGAACCGACCCTTGCACATGGGCGCTCAGAGCGGCAGAACCGAAGATTTGTGGGACAGGCTGTCCCGGACGCAGGGCAGCTGCCAGTGTTTCCAGCTGATGCAGGTCGTTGGCATTGGCCTGCACTTGAAGATCGGAATGATTGCTGATCTGTCCTTCCAACGTTAAGGTTGCGGAAGACAAGCGAAGATTTGTCTGGTGAATTGCAATGACATCTTGCGCTCCGTCGTAGGCAAGGTGGATGGATCCATCGATCGGAATCTGATTCGCCGCCAAACTGGCTTTCGGAGACCTGAGCATCAGGTCGGTGCGGGCGCGCACCTTGCTGATGCTGCCCGCCCATGCGGCCTCGGCGGTTCCGTCGAGTATGCCTGCTACCGTGACTTGCTGAAGCCCTGGCTGGCGAACGACCTGCTTCGCAGCCTGAAGCGAAATACCTCGCAGATAGGCTCGTACTCTTGATACCGGCGTTGTATCCAAGTTCTTAATCTCAACATCGGCAGTCACCCTTCCACCCAGGACATCTGCTCCCACGTTATGCGCTTGCAACCTGCCATCGGCCAAGTCATATTTTCCCTGAAGTTTTCGAACATCAATACGGCCCTGCGCCGACGAAGCGGCTAGCGCTTCACTCGCCAGGTCGCCATCCACCGACAAGCATCGAAGCAGTGATTGATCCGCGTCGTTCTGATAGCGAATCCTGCCCGAGAGCGACAGGTCACCCGCCGGACTGACCCCCGGTGAAAGTGAAGCCAAGTCCTGGGTGTGGATCCGAATTTCATAGGCGCCTTCAGCATGGGGATTGTTGTAGTC
>CATPBY010000083.1 GCA_955652845.1 uncultured Terriglobales bacterium
AGGGCGGCCGAGGCTTTTACATCCGGGCAGAACGTGCTTCGTTGCCTCCGCACGCACCGGATATGCTAGCCGTCCGAATACAGGCAATTGACGGCGCAAGGACTTGCACCTTGCTAGATTCGCAGCATTGTCGACTGCTCCCCTCCCAGATCGTTCCTACCGCTGCGCTTACCGCCGCAGGGCAGCCGAGGCTTTTACGTTCGGGCAGAACGTGCTTCGTTACCTCCGCACGCACCGAATATGCTAGCCGCCTAATACAGGTAATTGACGGCGTGGGGACTCTCACCCCACTAGATCCGCAGCCTTGTCGGCTGCTCCCACTTGACATCTCCTTAAATAGGACTTCTGGCCCGCGTCGTCGGGAGTTCTAGCCCACATCTCCGGGATGCTCGTTTTTCGTTCAGGTGGAGCTTCGGCTCTCTGACCTTGTTGGCTATCCATCAAACCTCAACACTCTTTGCCTCCATTACTCCCCGGTCCGGCCACGTGCCCCGCTTCAGCGCTCGTTCAAAACTGTAGATCATTAAAAACAATGAGGAAAATCATGGTGCCGGGAGGGGGAGTTGAACCCCCAAGGTACTAAGTACCGGCGGATTTTGAGTCCGCTGCGTCTGCCAGTTCCGCCATCCCGGCTTAGTGCATAAACTGAAGAGAAGACTAGCTTAATTGACGATCTGAGCCTTTGCAACCGCGACCCGTTGCGGCTCAACTGTAACCGAACTGTAGCTATTCTCGGCTTTTTGCTCGCTTGCCTGTAGCTTTTTCATTGCCGCTGCGATGTCGTTCTGATCGACGATCGCGTAGCGCTCGAAAACCGACCGTGTGCGCCATCCTCCGATTTTCATAATGACACCCTCTGCAATTCCCGCTCTTCGGAGATTTCGGGCTGCGGTTCTCCGAAGATCATGGAATAGCAATCCAGCGACCCCGGCGTGCTTACAGGCATTCGCCCAAGTGTCGCGAAAATCGCGTACAGGGTTCCCGCGAGCGCGAGTGAATACATACTGATCGGGAGCCTTGCCGTGGATGCACTCCGAGAGCAGAGTGTAAATGGCATCAGTCATCGTCACTTCGCGGCCATCGTCGTTTTTGGTAGTGCCCGGTTCAAGTCGGATCGTGTGCGAAAACAGGTCTATTTGGCTCACCCGCATATTGAGCAACTCGCTCACGCGCCAACCATAGGTTCGCCCCACTTCCACGAGTGCCCGAAACCAAGGCTCGGGGCAGTATTCGACCAGCTTCCTGTACTGTCCGTCTTCCAAGTAGCCCTTGCGAACGTTGTTCTCTTTGAGGTGGGGGAATATGGGAACCTCGCGCACTTTTCTGTGCTCGCGGCCCAAGTTGAACATACGCTTTAGAGCTGCTAGTTCCCTATTGATAGTTGCGTTCTTTGCCCTCTCTTGCTGCCTGGATTCGACATACCGCGTCAGAAGAGGGCTGCTAACATCTGCGGCCCGCAGAACGCCAAAGAACGGCTTTAGGTGCAAGTTCCAGCGCGCCTCGGCGTCGGCAACCGACTTGCGGCCATTGATCCGATACTCCCGCAGGAAATCATCGGCTAACTCTTGCAGCCTGATGCGCTCGATTTCAGGTCCGATGAATGTACCTGTCTGAATCTCTGCCAAACGGTGCTTCAGTATCTTTTCAGCCTTCCGTTTGTCGGTAGTGTGCGAGGATTCGGAAAACGGCTTACCATTGCGGCTGTATTTAATCCACCATACGGTTGTTCCCGCCCGCTGATAGACACAACCTGTTCCCTTCGGGCGAGTCATTATGTGCCCCCTTTTTTCTTTGCTTCACGAGCTGCTACTGCGCGTTTTGCAATTTCCGATCTTCTTGCTGGCGTTAGCTTTTCGGCTCTGACTTTCGCCGCTTTGCTGGAAATTTCAGAGCGCTCGACCCCGGACAGGCTCTTTGCCCGAGCCTTGCCACCCAGACCGCCCAGGGCTACCGCGCTCGGGTTCTTCTTCTTTGTTGCCATGGTTTCTGCTGTCCTTTCTCCAGCATTAAACCCAATCTAGCATAGCGCCATGCAAGATAACAAAGAAAATTAAAGAGGGCTCAGCCTTTTATTTCGCTCTATGTATCCGTCCAAGTCCCGCACATCGAGTAGGAACGGTGCTCCATCGCCATCCTGCACAACAGGGAGGCGACCGTCTTGTATCAGCCGACGAACTTTCCACGGGCTGAGAGACAGGTAGTGGGCTGCTTCTCTCGTGCGCAAGAGACGCTTGCTTCTCGGCGGATTGGTCGTGTGTTGCATTCTTCACAAGCCTCAAATAAGAGTTACAATTCGGTTACAGCCGTTTTTCCTTCGTTCTATTCGCCTGATTCCACAAGAGGTATGGACTGCTGTTTGAACGCAACGGACTATCAATCCTCTGCGGATTGCTCCAAGTCTACGTTCGAGTGAGTCAATCAGTTCGGGACGGAGCGATCTTGTGGGGCAAAGGAGGCTCCACGCAACACGTAATTCCACCCGTGCGAGTGGAAATCAGCAGATTGTCTAGTGTTCGGCGCGTGTCAACAACTTTGATACCTCTATGATGAGATGCGCAATCTCTGCAGAGTTCCAGAAGGCCGGCTCTCGTACCGGAATGACGAAGGCAAGCTCGCGCCCCCACGGCTCCGTGCAGTCATCATCCGTCCACGCTTTTCCTCGGCTGGTAGCGCAGTCCGCAGCGTAAACGTAGGATGCAATTTCAAGAAGGTCAACCAGCCGGGGAGAGAGCTGTCGGTTGAAAACCCTCGCCACATTTTCGAACCGAATGTTTACATTAGCACGGTTTCCAATGGCGTTGAGGTCGATACGCCGCTTTCCTGCTGCAACGGTATCGCTGGCAGCGATCTTTGCGCCGCTGCATGCGAAAAGGCGGGGGGCGATCACAAAGTCGCCTTCTGCTGCTCCAGTTCGCTGTGCAGCTTCTTCAGAGCGACCGCTAGGAATCTCGATGTATTCTCAAGATTGATTCCTTTCTGATACTCCGTCTTCGAGTACCACTCACCGCAGAAATCTCGCACGATACGCGCACTCTGATCGCAGTGGGATCGAAGAGCGTCGTTAAACTGAGCAATGTCCCCCAAATCTGGCAGGCGCGGGCTTCCGAGGGCAGATGCCGTTACGCGACTCAGGTAGAAGTTTAGGAATCGCGCAATAAATCTTCCAAAGAAACGCTGCCCCAGTTCTCCGAACCCCTTCTTGGTCGAAAGGGAGC
>CATPBY010000084.1 GCA_955652845.1 uncultured Terriglobales bacterium
AGCTTCTCCAAATCGCGCGTTGCCACCCATTTCCTTGCGGTGGTATGCTCCTTTTTGAATGATGAGCGGGAGTAGTTCAGCGGTAGAACGCCAGCTTCCCAAGCTGGATGTCGCCGGTTCGATCCCGGTCTCCCGCTCCATTTCTTCAAGCACTTACCGGTTGACATCCAATTTCACTCAGCACTTACCCACCGGTCGATGAAACGGCAAGACGGGTCCCTACTCGGCGGTCCGGCTCATGGCTAGGTCACTTTTCCAAATGGGTGACCGCTTACGCCACGGGCTAGCACACGCGAATACAACGCCCTTCAAGATCGGGCCAGTGTCCGGCATGACCAAGACGCAGGCACGGGAGAAACAACGCGAAACAGTAGAGCCGGCTCTATGTCTCTGTAAGCTTGCTGGAGCGCTGCTTTGAAGTCCAACGGTTTGGACCAGCATCCATCGCATGTCTACGATGCAGAGCGCATCATTCTGCGTCGCATTCAAGACTTCCATCGCACGGCATGAGCGCTTACGCGATTGCAAAGCAACTGAAGGTCGATGTACTCGTGACGCGCACGGAGAAAGATTCTTTTCAGCAGACCACATTGCATATATTACGGAGAGAGAAAGGGGCACACAGCAATGACTGAAAACATCAGGAAAGAAGTAGCTTCTGCCATTGAGCAAATGAAAAAAGGATGGAACGAGATTGAGAAAAAGCTTACCCCACTAGCATCTGACCCGCCTAACGCCAAAGGAGCGAGAGCGCTGGGACGCGGCTGACGCCCAGCGTCGGGACGGCTAGAAGCTTCCGCTGGCGACTACTGTAAGCGCTTTGTCCACTCCATGCACGTGGTGGATTAGTTGCCACTTGTGATCAATGATTTCCAAGATATTGGGGCCGCCGGGTCCCTCTTGTGGGTCTGGACGGTCTATCTCTATCCTCCAGGTATCATGAAACCAGAAGAACTCGGGGCTGACGCCGTAATGTTTTCTGATTGCAACAACGAAGTTTCCCCTTCGGCCCTCGTTGATATGGGCGCCGTCACTCGCCATAGCCTGCAGTGCTTCGACGATTCTCCCAAAGTTGGAGAATGGGACCGTATATCCTCCAGCAAAGTGCTCTCTTGTCCCCACACCGTTTCTCTTAGCGGGACATCTAGCGACAGTCCCAGCGAGTCATTTACGTTTTGACCCGATACTGCCGAGGTTTTCTTCTTACAGGGCTGGCCACCGCAGGTGCCTCCGCTCTGGTCTTGACAAAAACAACCTTGCGCCGGAATGCATTGCCAGCAGCCGCCGGTGTAGCAGACCTGATTGTGGAGAAGAGTAGAGTAGCAGCCCAAGCAGCCGGGACCAACTGCTGTACAGGTAACGCCGCAAGACGTTGTGCCATTGTCATTCCAGTTGCACACTGAGCAGGTCTGAGCCCGGACTAGCGTACAACATGCCAGACCAAACAATAGGGAGAATAGCCTTGTCAGTCTCATTTGCTACCCCTCCTTTTGTTGAAGTCTTGGAGAACTACGTGCAATCGCGTAATTTTAGCAGCTAGTCAGCGGCGTAGGGAAGTTTTACCCGCCGCCTTTCAGTCCAAATAGATCAAGAATTCGGTGCCGTAGAATGTGCGGCCCGCGTGTTTCGCTTCAAACGCAGTGCCGCAATGCTCGCAGGAATCACGCTCGGAAGTGCATTTGTCCAGCATCTTACTCAGCAGTCCACTCAGCAGTACAACTCCCATGCTTTCCTGCTTTGTATGCTAAAACCTGCGCCATTCGGCTTAATTGATTCAGCAGGAGAGCAGGATTGTGGCTTCCCAAGCTGGATGTCGCCGGTTCGATCCCGGTCTCCCGCTCATTTCTTGAAGTCTTTTCTTTGCCGACCGGCCGGCTCGCCACAGCCCGCACCCATTACGAAACCTGATTGTTGCTCTCGGCGGCGCGCTCATTGAGGGCCGTTACCCATGATGGAGAGACCTCCGAAAAGCTCTGTTTGCCGGTTTTGGGCGCTGGGTCCGATTCGGGGGTTGCCGAAGGCAGTAAACGGTTCGCAATTGCCAGAACATCAGCCGTGGCGCCGGGGAACATTGCGTGGAATTTCACTGCCAGTTTCGCTGCAACCGAGAGCACGAGATCTGCTTCCCCGTCCACGCAAGCGCGCACGATGCGCCGTGCTGCACGTTCTGCATTCATCGATAGCACAGGCAAGGCATCGCTAA
Source organism: uncultured Terriglobales bacterium (assembly GCA_955652845.1). GTDB lineage: Bacteria > Acidobacteriota > Terriglobia > Terriglobales > Acidobacteriaceae > JABCYV01. The sequence continues at coordinate 2,204 of CATPBY010000084.1, forward strand.
TGCTGAACCAGGCATACTCAGCTTCATTATTTCCCTTAAACAGTGCGTTCCGCGGGCTTCCGGTTCGCATCAGCCCGGGACAAACCGTGGTCACGTAGATGTTGTCTTTCAATAATGCAGATCGCAGACCATGGGAAAATCCGGTCAGGGCGAATTTCCCGACACAATATGGCAGTAGATGTGGGACGGAGATCTTCCCGCCGATCGATGAAATATTTACGATCCTTCCTTGACGGCTGCGCCGCATTTCATCAAGGACGGCCATGGTAGCGAAATAAGGACCCCAGAAGTGGGTGCTCACTGAATTCCGGAAATCATCGATGGTCATTGTCTCAAGCGGGCCGACACATATAATTCCCGCATTGTTCACTAAAATGTCCACCGGACCGTAGTGCTGCCGAATTTGATCGAGCGCGGCATCCGCCTCTTCCTTCATCGTGATATCAGTCTCGATCGCAAGTACTTGTTCGCCGAAACGCCGGACGTCCCTAACTGCTCGCTGCAGTGCCACGCCATCACGTGCGGCAATGGCAACCCGGGCTCCGCGAGCGGCGAACTCACGAGCCAGCAGAAGACCTAACCCACGGGATCCGCCAGTTATAAACACGGTTTTGTCACGCACAGAGTAGCGTTGTCTCCTCCATTTGCGCACAACACCAATCCCGGCAACCATTCCGAGCCCGAGGAAAATATTGCGCTGTTGTCTTCGCCACACCATGTAAACCTCCGAGTCACCGGTAATGGAAGTGTTTTCTTACGAACGAATAAGACCACTGTGCAAAGGAAACAATCGACCAAAAGCCGTAGGCGCGTTTGTGTGACACTGTATTTCCGAAATGTTTGAAAAAAGTGACTCGTTCTGTCGTATTCCGTCGCATTTAAGTGACGGATAAACTCATAATTCTTTACTGCTTCGTCGCACTACCCGGTTCTCTCCTTCGCTCAGTTTCTGTCTCGACGGTGCCCCGTCCGCAATTCCCAAGTCGGTGCAATCGGACAGTACTCCTACGCGTAAGCAAACAGACGCGTCATCACCGGATGATGACTTTAGTTATCGAAATTCCGTTACGACGGTGGGCTTTTAACACTGACGGGCCATTGTGCCATAAGTCCAGAGGGCTCAATCTGTAGTAAGGTCGGTTGCCGGTGTTATGGCACCCTCTGGCGGAGGCAGAATGACTGAATTGTTTCGTGAGGCATGGCGTCAGGACAGGGGCCAGGATGTCGCGGAATACGCCGTCATGCTCGCTGTGATTCTGGCCATCGCTGTAGGTACGGTGCGGCTGATCGGCGCCAACGCGAACGCAGTTTTCTCCGGAGTAGGAAGCGCGATTCAATAACACCATGAGCACACGTGTAGGCACCCATCTTGACCGCTACGAGATCGTCGCAGAAATTGGACGCGGCGCCATGGGAGTCGTGTATCTCGCCCGGGACCCGAAACTCGATCGCACGGTTGCAATAAAAACAGTATCTCTCTACGGCCTGGATCTGGATGCGGAGGTGGACTATCGCGAGCGTTTCGTGATCGAAGCGCGTGCCGCCGGTCGCCTATCCCATGCCGGCATCGTGACCATTTTCGACGTGAGAGAAGAACCGGAAACTCGTGCGCCTTACCTGGTAATGGAATACATCGAAGGGCAGTCTCTGCACAAACTGCTCAGCCGGGAAAATCGCACTCTGCCTTTGAGCACGACGCTTTATCTGGTCCAGGAAATTGCAGAAGCGCTTCATTATGCGCACTCCCAGGGAGTAGTGCACCGCGATATTAAGCCCGCAAATATCATTGTTGACGCGCAGGGACATGCGAAAATCGCCGATTTCGGTATCGCGAAATTGAACCAGACGAATCTGACCCTGCCCGGCCAGGTTTTGGGCAGTCCAGCCTTCATGGCTCCCGAGCAATTACGCGAAGAAGATATTGACGGACGCTCTGACTTATTTTCTTTGGGAGTGATTCTGTACACCATGTTGACCGGTCATCGGCCGTTTCAGGGAAATAGTACGACCACTGTGTGCTTCAACCTGGTGAATCACGAGCCGCTTCCAGTATCCGCATTTGAATCTAAATTTCCTCCCGAGCTTGATGCAATTGTTTCGCGGGCGCTGGCGAAGGATCCAGAGCGGCGATATCAATCCGGAATGGAAATGGCTGCCGACATTCAGCGCCTGCGGGAAGCCAACGGATTCATAAATCGGCAGATCGAATGGCCGGCCAGCAGCCAGAAGACTAATACCCATACATACATCCCAACCGCGGCAAAGCCTGAAACCGCGGAGGCTACAGTGCCAGCGCAGGTGGCGGCTACGATTCCGGTGGTTGCCGGCTCGACGAACCGGGGCGTTCGCTCCGGTGCATTGTGGTTTCCGTCCACCAACGCGCTTGCTGCAGCCATACTGGCAGCCGCCATGGGAGTTGGATTTTTCTTTTTTTGGCAGACTCCCCGGCATCAATTGAACAAGCCAGTTCAGATGGAACCGGAAGCTCAGCCCATCAGCGTGCTCCGCGACGACGCCACCGTCAGCGAGCAACCCACGATCACAAAAGTTTCCAAGCCTCCTGCAGGTATCTCACGGCCTCGCCCTAAGCTTCCCGTGGCTCAGACAGATGTTCCGCGCGCCATTGCCACCCCGCGCGCAACCTTACAGATCGAAATTGACCATCACTTTATCGATGCGCACGCCTCGGTGTGGGTGGACAACAACCTGGTTTATGCGCA
>CATPBY010000085.1 GCA_955652845.1 uncultured Terriglobales bacterium
CCTGAGTGTCGACGGCACTATTGACCTGGAGCGCATAGCGAGTGTGCTCTTCACCGGACGCCCAACTTTTGGCCAGGAAAAGAGCACGATTGGCATGTTTAAGCTTGAAGGCGACGGCAAGTCGGCGTCGCGAGTCCAGGTAGCGCTGGGCCGCAGCTCCGTGAACACCGTCGAGGTCCTAGCCGGGCTGAAGGACGGGGACCAGGTGATCCTGTCCGACATGTCGCGTTGGGACCAGTATGACCGGATTCGGTTGGACTAATTCACCGCAATGATAACGCTAACACCCCAGATGGAGACCGCTAAATGACCGCAGAAGGTGACATCCTGATTTCGATGAAAAAGATCGAGCGAGTGTTTTATACCGACGAAGTCGAAACCCACGCCCTGTCAGGAGTCGACCTCGAGATCCGCAAGGGCGAATACGTCTCCATCGAGGGCCCTTCCGGTTCAGGCAAGTCGACCCTGCTGGCCATCATAGGACTGCTCGATTCGCCCAGCGATGGACAGTATTTCTTCAAACGTGAGGCGGTCGAGAACCTGGATATTTCACAGCGCGCCGCTGTCCGCAACCGTGAAATTGGTTTCATCTTTCAGAGCTTTAACCTGATCGGCGATCTCACAGTGTACGAAAACGTGGAACTGCCATTGACCTATCGTACGACCACCATTTCAGAAAACAAGCAGCGGGTGCAACAGGCCTTGGAGCGGGTCGGGATGAGCGATCGTTCCAGGCATTACCCGTCGCAACTTTCAGGTGGCCAGCAGCAACGCGTAGCGGTGGCCCGAGCTCTGGCGGGAAGCCCCTCGATCTTGCTGGCTGATGAGCCGACGGGAAACCTCGATTCCCACAATGCGAACGCCGTCATGGAATTGTTGCGCGAATTGCACCGTGATGGCGCCACCATTTGCATGGTTACCCACGATCCCCGCTTCGCACGACATGCCGAGCGCGGTATTCATCTGTTTGACGGGCGGCTGGCCGATCCAGGCGAAGCTGCCGCGTCATCAGCTGATTGAGCAGCCTTCTATTCCTGGGCAGTACCGCTGCGGAACGTTGAATCCTCCTGGTGCGCTGGCTGCTGGCCGTCCGCATCGCCCCAATTATTTTCCTGTAGCGCGCGTCGGTACCCTTGCCAACTCCATCAGCCCGCTGACCGTGTATCATCAGCGCGTGAATGAAGTAACGGGCTTTGGGGTTACGGCCTTCATCCTGGCGGGAGGGAAGAGCACCCGCATGGGCCGGGACAAGGCCTTCATCGAGCTTGGCGGCCAGACCTTATTAGCCCGCGCCTTGAATCTGTCGCGCGCGGTTGCCGCGGAATGCAGCATCGCAGGAGACCCTGGCAAGTTCGCAGCCTTCGGGCCGGTGGTCGAGGACATCTTCCCCGATTGCGGCCCGCTGGGAGGAATCCATGCAGCTCTTAGGAATTCCCATACCGAACTGAATCTCATATTGGCAGTGGATTTGCCTGCGCTGACGCCACAGTTTCTGGAATATTTGGTTGCAGCGGCCAGAAAGTCCACCGCACTGGTTATTGTTCCTCACGCCGGCGGCGCTTTGCAGCCGCTTTGCGCCATTTACCGCAGGGAATTTGCCGAAGTGGCCGAACGCGCGCTCCGGCGGCGCAGAAATAAAATTGACGTTCTGTTTTCCGAAATCGAAACTAGAGTCCTGGGCGAAGAAGAGTTGCTGCGAGCAGGCTTCACACCAGAGATTTTCCACAACCTGAATACGCCCGAGCAATGGGTGGAAGCCGGGATGAAGTATCCTCGTAAGACCTAAGACCTAAGACCAATGACCAATGACCAACGAACAACGACCCACGACTGACACAGGCGCCAACGGAAAGTCCGGGCCTTACATTGAATTCACCGATGTTTCCAAAGCCTTTGGCGGGAATCGCGTCCTCGACCAGGTGAGTTTCAGCGTGATGCCGGCCGAAACCGTATGCATCCTCGGACGCAGCGGGGTAGGGAAGTCAGTATCACTCCAAACCATCATGGGGTTTCTCAAGCCGGACTCTGGCCGGGTAATTGTGGCGTATGAGGACATCACCGATTATTCGGAAGAAGACCTGCAGCGCATTCGCAAGAAAGTGACCATGGTTTTTCAAAATGGCGCTTTGTTCGACTCCCTCAGCGTAGGCGAAAACGTCGCCTTTCCTCTGCGCGAGCGCCGCGACTTGAGCGAGGAGCAGATATTTCAGATCGTCGACGGGCTGCTGGATATGGTCGGCGTAAAACCTATGCGCGATCTGTTACCCTCAGATCTATCCACCGGAATGAAGCGCTCCGTGGCCATCGCCCGGGCTCTGGCGGCTCAACCCGAGTGCGTGCTCTACGATGAGCCCACCACCATGGTCGATCCCTTGATGGCGCAACTGCTGGGCGACCTCATCAAGCGTCTGAAGTTCCAGTTGCACCTCACCAGCGTAGTCGTTACCCACGACATGCGGCTGGCCCAAAAACTGGCCGACAGGGTGGTGTTCCTGCATGAAGCGAAAGCTCTTTTTTTCGGAACCTACGAAGAAATGGAGAAATGCCAGGAACCGATCGTGCAAGAATTCCTGCAATTAGACGAGCTAAAGCTGGAAGCATAACAGTCGCGAGGACTATCGCCCTCCGCCGTCCGGTCCAGCAAAGCAGGGCCTTTATCCCAAAGATCCCCAGCTACTGCCGCAGCGTCAGCAACCCCAGGATAGCCTGCTGCTTGGCGATCAACGATTGCACCCCCTGCCGGGCCAGGCCAATCATTCTCCCAAGCTGCGGCTCATCGAATACCTGTTGCTCCGCCGTAGCTTGTACCTCAACCAATTTGTGCCCCGCAGTCATGACGAAGTTCATGTCCACATCGGCACGGGAGTCTTCTTCGTAGCAAAGGTCCAGCAGAATCTCGCCGTCCACAATCCCCACGCTGACTGCGCCAACGAAATCCCGCAGCGGAACCGAAGTCAGAGTCCCGGCCTCAACCAGTTTTTCCAGCGCCAGGCCGAGAGCCACAAAAGCGCCGGTGATTGATGCCGTGCGCGTCCCCCCGTCCGCTTGGATCACGTCGCAATCAATCCAGATGGTCCGCTCCCCCAGCCGTTCAAGATCGGTGACCGCGCGCAGCGAACGGCCAATAAGCCGCTGGATTTCGTGGGTGCGCCCGCTGGGCCGGCCCTTATTTACCTCGCGCGAGGTGCGGGTGAGCGTGGAACGCGGCAGCATGGCATATTCACTGGAAATCCAGCCCTTGCCGCTGTTGCGCATGAATTGGGGAACGGTCTCTTCGATAGAGGCGGTGCAAATCACCCGCGTATTGCCTACCTCGATCAGCGCTGAGCCTTCGGCCGTGCTGATAAAGTTAGGCAGGATGTTGACCGGCCGCATCTGGTCGGGCGAGCGATTATCAGAGCGATAGAACATACGGGATTGTAGCAAGAGTCCAACCGTCCAATCTCTCCTGCTATCTCTGTTGACGTCATCCCTTTACCATTCTCCTCGCGTCTTCCATTTACCTCACTGTTGACGTCATCCCGAGCGCAGCCGCTTTTCAGGCGGAGAGAGGGATCTCGCGTGCATCTCCGCTGCCCCGTCCCCCTACATCCCTGCGCCACTTTCATCTTGGCCATGGCCTCCGCTTTCTTTCCCTGCGCGGATATAGCAGTGTCGTCGTCCGGCAAGTTGGTGTGTTCCGGATTCGATTCAGCTCTTCTGGCTTTTATTCCGGAACGAGGTTGACAATCATGCCAAAGCAATCGGGCGATGCGGTTACGCCGGCGATGAATGGGGATTCCGAAAGCAAAGGGGCCCGCAACAGCAAGCGAACGGGAGAGCTTTCGGAAGCTGCATTTCTGCACAAAGCGGTGAGGCTGGGTTTCAAGGTGACCAAGCCGTGGGGTGACAGCGAACGCTACGATTTTGTGGTGGATGCGGGGCGGCGGTTGTGGCGGGTGCAGATCAAATGCACGGCGGCGGAGCGAGCCGGGGGATACCATATTCAGCAGATCCACTTTGTGTATGGAAAGAATAAGGTGGTGTACACCGCCGACGACATTGATGTGCTTGCGGCGCATATCGTCCCTCTGGATGTCTGGTACGTGGTGCCGGTCGAGGCTCTCGCCCCAGGTACGAGTCTGCGGCTTTATCCGGAGGGCGGGTGTGAGCGGGCGCGTTTCGAAAAGTACCGGGAGGCATGGAGTTTTTTTCGCGGCGAAGAGGTGGAGGCGGGTGAGACCGTGGCAGCGGATACGGCCGCGGTACAAGAGGAAGATCCGGTTGCGGAAGCTACGGCGCAATTCGCTCCGCGATGGGGGGTGGTTTGGAAGCCCTACATTTTTGGCATGCGGTAGTGGGAGCAGGTCGAGAGGACGGTCACCCTCCTCAAACCAAATTTTCATTACAATGGAATAATGATTGATCCATTGATGATTGCTGGCCGCCAGTTCCGTTCCCGGCTGATTGTGGGGACGGGAAAATATAAGTCGTTTCAGGAAATGGCGCGCGCGCTGGAGGCGACTGCCGCAGAGATGGTGACGGTGGCGGTGCGGCGAGTGAATCTGGATCGCAGCAAGGAATCGCTGCTGGATTACATCGATACCCAGAAATATTTTCTGCTGCCGAATACGGCGGGTTGCTACACCGCAGAAGAAGCCATTCGGGCAGCCAGGCTGGGACGGGAAGTAGGATTATCGGATTGGGTGAAGCTGGAAGTTATCGGCGATCAGGCCACGCTTCATCCGGATGTGCAGGCAACGCTCGAGGCGACGCGAGTTCTGGTGAAGGAAGGATTTACGGTGCTGCCGTACACCTCGGATGACGTGGTCTTCGCCAAGCGTCTGCTGGAGGCGGGAGCGAGCGCTGTGATGCCTCTGGGAGCGCCCATTGGCAGCGGGCTGGGAATTCAAAACGCGGCCACCATCCGCATTCTGCGTGAAGTGATCAGCGGAGTGCCGCTGATCCTGGACGCCGGCGTGGGCACGGCATCGGATGCGACGATCGCGATGGAACTGGGCGCGGATGCAGTACTGATGAATACCGGCATCGCCAATGCTCAGGATCCGGTGCTGATGGCGGAGGCCATGAAGCATGCGGTGATCGCCGGAAGACAAGCTTATCTTTCCGGACGCATGCCGCGGAAGCTCTACGCGACGGCCAGTTCTCCGCTGGAAGGTGTAGTGCGCTGACAGCACCGGGCGCTTGGCAAATAAAAAAGGCGGCCGGGGGCCGCCCTTCGAGCTTCGGATTTACTTCACAGCATTTTTGCGTTTTCCACGTGGATGGAGTCTCCGCTGACGTGGCCGGTAACGGCGATGTGATGTCCTTCGTGACCCTTCAAGGCATCTGGATTTTCCACGGTCAGAACTTTCTGATCGCCATCAGTCACCACGACCATTTTTTCGCCGGCAGCCAGGCACTTCTTGGTGCAGGCTTCCCCGGCGGCATTGGCGCCTTTGGCGCCGCACTTGGCGTCGGCAACCCAACCCTTTACGGTTTGGGCTTTGCCCATATCGTCGGCTGCCACCAGCGCTACGAATAAGAACAGAACGGAGAGAACCATACAGAGAAGCAGAAGCTTTTTCATAGCAACTCCTTGAGTTTTGAGCGGCCGGGGCCGCGGATTTTGCCAAAAAATGTATCTGACGCGTTGCGCCTCCGCTGCAAGCGCGAGCAAGAAGCCGAAAGTGGAGTTTCATGGAAACTTCTAACCCGGCCACCTGACATCAGAAATTGCCGCCCATACTAACACATTCGCGGTCACTGCCGTTGTACGTTTACCTACTTTCTGGCGGCGTTGCCGGCGCGGATCTGGGGGAGAGCGGGGGAGGGAGCAACGAAGACGACTTCGCCCGGGCGGGTGTAGTGCAATTGCTCGCGAGCTTCCTTCTCGATGGTTTGAGGATTCGTCCGAAGTGCTTTGACCTGCTGCGTGAAAGAGTCATTTTCCTTCTGCAGGTCTTCCATTTCCTTTTGCAGATTCTGGTATTCGGCGCGCTTCTGACGGTAGACGACCATGCCGTTGGCGCCAAACATAACATGGAGAAACAGCCATGCTGTGAGTACAGCGACGGCGGTAGTGGAGAGACGGCGACGAGCTTCGTATATCCAGGTGACCGCGGGACGCAGGCGTTTCACGGCATAGGCGGCGACGGCTTGCGCCTGCGGGGCGCGCTCGACCAGCGTCCGCAATC
>CATPBY010000086.1 GCA_955652845.1 uncultured Terriglobales bacterium
CCCTTCTACCAGTGGCCTCGCTTGACCGCAGGCGCGAAATCCCACCCTCACCAGAGTTTAAAGTCCTGGGTCGGAGTTTACGGTTTGACAGGATTACTTCGGAGTATAACCATTGACACCTTTTATTAACACTAAAAGGGGTGTCCAATAGCTCATGCACCCGGAAACATCCCCCCGGAAACATCGCAATACCTCTAGCAGGCGTTAAGGCAGAACCAGTTCGAGCGTGCTTCGCGTCTCATCTTGAACTCTTAAGGAGGACCCAATGCGACGGGGAATCAACTGTACGAGCTTCAAGCGTAAGGCTAAGGTTTTGATCGCGCTACTGCCGGCGATCGCGGGCACACTGCTTCTCTTTTTGTTTTCCGTACCGGCATCCGCGCAGTGGACCGGTCTAAGGGTGCAAGGACAGCAGATCGTGGACCAAAACGGCAACAACGTGATCCTCAAAGGGTTCGGCACCGGTGAGATGTACAACACGGAAGCCTACATGCTCGAATGGCCGGACGGAGGTAATGGCCAGGCGCTCTGGTATTACGGCGACACCCGAATTCACGAGACCATCACGACTTTGGCCGGCTCGACTGTCGACCAGCAGTTCACCAGCCAGTGGGAAGCCAATATGTTAACGGACGCGGATGTGGCAACTTGGGCAAGCTGGGGTGTGAATTCAATCCGTTTTTCCATCAACTACCATTGGCTTTCACCACAGAATGGCGTCTACCTAAATTCCGGATGGGCGAAGATTGATAATTTCATCGCCCTATGCAAGAAGCACAATATTAAAGTCATCCTTTGCATGCATGCGGCGCCGGGCGGACAGAACCCGGAATTGATGTCGGACACGCCGGATGGCGCCCCGCACTTGTGGACTGAACCCACGGTCTACCAGCCCTGGACGATTGACCTGTGGCAAGCCATCGCGCAGCGTTATGCCAATGAGCCCGCGGTGGCTGGCTATGACCTGCTGGATGAGCCCTTGCTCAGTGAGAAGAAACCCGTCAGCGGCGGCTCCACTGTGCGTACGTTTTACGTCAGCGTGACAGGTGCGATTCGGGCCGTCGACCAGAATCACATTATCTTCGCATGCGGTACTAACTGGTGCGGCTCCCCGGCGGGTGTGAAGGCCATTCTGCCCCTCTGGGACAACAACATGGTTTTGGTCTTCCACAAATATTGGGACACCAATAATCTGGCTTCGATTCAGGGATATCTCAATATTCGGACTCAAAACAACGTTCCGATATGGAATGGAGAAACGGGCGAGAACACCAATGCCTGGGCGCAGGGAATGTCCACTTTGCTGGATGCAAACAACATCGGCTGGAGCTGGTGGACGATCAAAAAAGTGAATGGGCCCGCGGGCAAAGGTGGCAATACAACCCAACCTTATGTGATTTCTGAGCCTCCGAAATATAGCGAAGTGCTGAATTACGTAAAAACGTTCGGAACCGGCACACCACCTTCGCAATCCGATGCAACCAGCATTTTTCTAACGCTGGAAGCAAACGCGGCCACATCAAAATGCAGCTTCAACAGTGGCCTCATCACGGCTCTGTTCGCACACTGAAATAGCTGTCGCTATGGCAGTTTGGCCGCCGTAGCGAACGAGTGCTTCTTATTCCGCGCGGAGTAATTCTCCCAGTGTCAAGAACCGGAGGTGAAGGCCTCCGGTTCTTGATTTTGGGTCGCAAGAGTCGCGATCTGGGACGCTTGTGGACCATTGGACCCTAGAAAATCCTTCTTGATCGCATTCGCAACAGGTCGGCTAATCCGTCACCGTTGTTACACACTTACTGCTACTGCCGAGTGCAAGAAATAAACCAACTCCGAGCCGGAGTTGACGAGACTCGATCGCGCTGCCGTTTTCCAAATCCTACCTTTGCGTTCGTCGCGACGCCGCGACATTGGCACATTGTGAATCTGGACGAGTGACGGGCTATCCGGAAATAACCGAAATTACTTCCTGCTTGCCAACTAACCACTCAGAACCTCGTCTTTCGCCTTCGTCAGGCTGTTTCTGGCCCGGGTCTCAGTTCGACAGATTCACGATGACGTGAAGGTGACACTTGCCAGAATTGTTGCGTGCATGAGCAGATAGCCGATTCCAGCTTACTTTGCCGTTCCCTTCGTGCGATGCACGACTTCGAAGTGCGTTACAGACTCATCGAAGGCAACCAGAGCTGCCCGTGCTTCCGGTTCCACCACGGCCTTCTCCGCCTTCACCCCGGCGAACTTACGGACTGCCTCCATTGACTCCCAAAGTGTGAGCACGACAAGTTCAATCGCACCGTCAACCGCGCGGCGCAGCAGGTATGCTCCGCGATGTCCTTCGATCCCAGAAAGCGCCGGGAAGACCTTTTTTGTTGCGTGTTCAACATATTCGCCCGATTTCTCGACCGTCGCGCGCGCCCTCCACATCCGAAAGATCATACCCTGATCTTGGGACGAAGGACCTCCGTCTACTGGGCTCGAAGACGCGCTCCGCGTTATCTTGCCGGCGGCCCCTGCATTCGACCTGATGGGCGTCGCGGAGTCTTCTCCCGCAACCGTCGTCCATTCCCGCACGTGCCATCGCTTCACGGCCCCGCTCGTCACATAAGGATCAAGCCTGGCAAACTTCTCCGCGACCTCGGGCGAGTCGCCCCTGAACAACAACACGGCACCGTCTACCGGATTCGACAGCGCGCCGCCCAACAGCAGCTCGCCGCGCTCGCTTGCCTTCCAAGCCTTTTCGAGGTGCGCATCCCGAAACTCTGCACGCCTGGAAACGTAGTCCTCACCGACCTCGTAGAACAAAAGGTAATGCATTCGGGTGCGTCGCTCCTTTCGTAACACTCCGCTACCGACTATGTTCTACTGGGTCGAAAAGGCCTGTCAAACCAGAAACGCGTCCGCCTCGCCACCTGCCGATGGTTGCTAGATCACGGGTCGACTCGGACATTTTCGGATTGTGGAAGAGTTGCCGACCAGCCGGGAACTACTCCATTCGTGGAAAAAAGGGCGTTTCCCAGTACCGATCTGGGTCAAACTTCCCCGACGCCCTTTTCTGGGGCCGCCGCCCCGCTCCGAGGGCAGCTGAACTGCCGGCGAAGGCGAAGGTCCACCGCTTTCTGTACAGGCTGCGAACTAGACGCCTACAATGCACAAGCTAGAAATGCGAATCGGAATTCTGGTTCAAGAGCTACGGAATTGGTTCGCATTTCAGATCGAGCCGAAGAAGGAGCGGTCATGCGACCGGCAAAGCTCATTTCATGCATGGTCAGCATTGTTGGCGTCTGCGCCCTGGCGCCTCGAATTCCTGCGCAGACGCTTGCCTCGCCGCACCCAACAGTAATTGCCGCGAGCGTGGTGATCGATGGCAAGGGTCACATACTCCATGACATTCGGATCGTGATCGAGGGCCCAAAGATTGTTGCGATAGGTCCTACGGTCGAGGGGCCGGTGGACTATGCCCTGCGCGGCCTCACGGTGTTGCCCGGCTGGATTGACGCGCACGTGCACATTACATGGATCTTCGGAAAGGACGGGAAAAACGGAGGCACGGAAGGGACAACTCAAGAGGATGCCTATCAAGCGGCGTCGAATGCGTGGGTAACTCTGATGGCAGGCTTCACGACGGTGCAAAGTGTAGGCGCGCCAAACGATATTCCGCTTCGCGATGCCATTGCGAAAGGAATAATCCCCGGCCCGCGCATCCTGACGGCCAACGAGCCGCTCGAAGGGCGAGGCGAGGCGACCGGCACGCCTGATGAAATCCGCGCTTATGTGAGGAGGCAAAAGCAAGCCGGTGCGGACCTGATCAAAATCTTCGCGTCGAAATCCATTCGCCAGGGCGGAGGAATTACTCTCTCGCAGGAGCAATTAAACGCGGCTTGTGATGAAGCAAAGAAGCAGGGATTGCGCACGCTCGTGCACGCTTACAAAGAGGCGGTCCGCGCCGCGACTCTCGCGGGCTGCACTGAGATTGAGCATGGTACGCTGGCAGCAGACGACGACTTGAAATTGATGGCAGAGAAGGGCACCTATTTCGACCCGCAATGCGGGCTGGTCATCGAGAACTACTTGCAGAACAGGGAAAGGTATCTCGGCACACAAGGCTACACTGCCGAGGGATTTGCTGCGATGGAGAAGATTTTGCCGATGGATCACGAGATCGTGCAACGTGCAACAAAAACCCCGAAACTGAAAGTCGTTTTTGGCACCGACGCCGTGGCCGGGGCTCACGGGCGCAATGCCGAGGAGTTCATCGATCGCGTGCGTGACTGCGGTGTGGACCCGATGGCAGCGATGGTCTCTGCCAACTCGCTGGGGGCTGAAGCGCTGGGCTTAGGCGATCAGATTGGCTCGATCGCCCCCGGCTTTCAAGCGGACATCATTGCGCTCGATGGAGACCCGTTGAAAGACATCACCGCCGTTCGGCGCGTTGTATTTGTAATGAAGGGCGGCGTGGTGTACAAGAACGCCGCGCGCGGCGCGATTCCTCTTTATGCAGGCGTCCAGCGTTGATTCGCTTTGAGAGTCGGCTTGGCTTGGCTGAGGATCGATAATCATCATCTCGCTCTTCTTTAAGCCAACGCGTAAAGGTACTCGACGAAGGAGCGTACTGCCCCATCAATTCCCGCAACTTTTGCATTCGTGGAATCGATCAGATAGTACTCATTCGGAGCATGCGCCCCGGTCCCGTGCCCCACTCCGAAATGTCCGGCGGGAAGATTGAGAGGTTCGGAAGTGAAGATGTATCCCGGCCAGGAGCCGGCGGATCGAGGCCACAGCACGGGATCCAG
>CATPBY010000087.1 GCA_955652845.1 uncultured Terriglobales bacterium
AACCTGGACAAGAAGGTCAAAAACTCTATGCTATACGCAGCAGCTTTTCAGCGGATGAGTATAGCACAGCATTTCGCATTACCTCGCTACTCGATTAATTAGCATAGCTGGCAAGCTTTGTTCTTAGAATCTGACATCCGTTGTTCATCTCAAGCAAATATGCCACCGAAATGTTATGAACCTTAGTGTTGCATGCAGGCGCGTTCCACTTGCTAGCGGTAAATCCCTATACTTCCTGCTACATTGCTTCCATTGGTAACTCAATATGGCTCGCGACCCCGAACTTGCCGCAAAATTCAGGAAGATCAGCCCAACCAATCATATGGTTGCAACAACAGGTCGCCATTGGGTTCTTTTAATGTTGTTCTTGGCGGCAATGCTTACGTATCTTGATCGAGTCTGTCTTTCGGCAGCGGCTCCTGCGATGTCGAAAGATCTTCATCTCACCCCCATCCAAATGGGGTACGTTTTCGGTATCTTTAATCTCGCGTACGCATTGTTTGAAATTCCGATGTCATGGCAGGGTGACCGGACAGGACAGCGGAAGTTGCTCACACGAATTGTGGCCTGCTGGTCCATATTTACGGTTTTAACCGGACTTGCCAGGAGCTATACTGCGCTCCTCGCGATTCGATTCGGGTTCGGTGCAGCCGAGTCTGGTGCATTTCCGACTATGTCCCGAGCATTGGCCCGATGGTTCCCTGCGAGCGACCGAGCGAAGGCAACTGGGGTAATGTGGACGGGTGCGCGTCTTGGGGGGGCGGCTGCTCCTGCGTTGGCGGTTCTGTTGATCCAAGGAATCGGATGGCGCACGATGTTCGCATCTTTTGGGACTATTGGTGTCATCTGGTGCGTACTGTTCTCGCGTTGGTATCGTGACGATCCGGCTGATCATCCGTCCGTGAATTCTCTCGAACTAGCCATCATACGTGGGGAGACCTCATCGCAGATCCTCCTCCCAAGTCAGCAAGAAGCAACGCCCTGGTATCGCATTTTATCGAGTAGGAATCTGTGGACGCTATTTGCGATGTATTTCTGCTCCGCTTTTGGATTCCAGTTTTTCGTAACCTGGCTACCAACGTTCCTCATAAAAGATCATGGACTTTCGTTTGAAAGATCCGGATTGTATTCGGCAATTCCTCTCGCCTCAGGCGCATTAGGTTGTCTTTTGGGGGGAGCACTATCGGATTGGCTCGTCAGTGTGACGGGCAATTTGGAGTGGTCTCGGCGGTCAATCGGACTGGGAGGGTTTTTGCTCGCCGCAGCCGGCTTTGGCTTAGCAGCTGCTGCCCATAATTCACTCACAGCCGTACTCCTCCTGGCTTTGTCGGCTGGTGCTCATGATCTTACTCTGCCTGTGGCCTGGGCCACCTGCCTGGATATCGGAGGGCGCCATGGAGGAACAACCGGTGGCATTATGAACATGGCGTCATGCCTCTCCGCTATGCTGTCCCCGGTCTCTGCAGCATGGCTTTCTACAAAGTTCGGCTCATTCAATTCGATGCTAGTAGTGGTCGCGGCCACTTACGTCGTAGGCGGACTTCTGTGGCTGTATATCGATCCTGCACGTCCAGTAAGCGACTGAAATGGGTCCAGTGAATGGGATCCCTCCCGACATTTTCCGCAAAACATCCAGATTGATTGCAAAATGGTTGAGGAAGCATCACGCCTTGTAGCTTCACGTGTCGGCATTGTGGTAAGTACTCAGTTGCTGCACCACAATCTTGAGTCGTTCGCAAACTTCCGCCGGTGGTGGAGCATTAAACGGACCACCATCGCCAGGGTTAACGTCGGTGAATCCTGCCATGTTAAGAGCGGTGACGACCGCCGAGTAGTTGTATGCACGTTGTGCCATGAAACGAATGTCTTCGAATTCACGCAGGTTTTGTTCGAGTTTAAAAGCGAGGGTAAAGTCTTTTTTCCGTTGTGCATTATTAATAAGGTCACTCAGTCTTATGGCTAAAAGTCCTGTTCCTGACGTATGACCGCGGGTCCCCAATTGGGCAGCCTTGGTGCTTATATCTCCAATTCCCCAAACCACGGCTTTCGATTCTTGCAGAAACTCGCGCACAGGTCTAACGTCAACCTCCGACGTACCGATTTTAATGCCGACAATGGATTCGCACTGGGCCGCCAGCCGACAGTACACATCGCGAAGGCTTTTATCGCGTAGGTAAAGAATGAATCGGGCGTCTAATTCGTCTCCTAGTGCCTGACAGAGCCGTTTAATCTCAAGATAAACGCCCTCCGGGTTATAGCACCCCATGGGAGGTAGCAGCAAAAAAGCGTCAGGCGGCCGCGAAAGTCGCATCTGCTTCCTAACTAACCGAGCGACTTGGAGCGGCGGCGTCGGAAGAATGCCGGAAATGAACCATGCGTTGTAACCAAGCTGCTCTCCTGTGACCTCTGCCAAGCGAAGCTGATCTTCACTTGTCAGATGGTGAACTAGGCTGCTTCCGCCGAGCGCGATGATGCGTTTGCGTCCGACATCCAGAGATGAATGTTGGGTCAAGTAATTTATGTTTTTGGAATGCGCATTGAAGTCCACTTCGTGATTGCGGAACGGCACAATTGAAAAGGCAACAACGTTATCAAGGTCAGTAGCGGTCAGTTTGCGCATAAACATCCTTAGCAAAAGTCACAATATCTAGCTCAGTTGAGTGTCACAAGGTTCTGCTGCTAGTTATTGGGCGGACCGTGAGATTACGCCTTGGGGCTAGCGTGGCGCCCCAGAACTTCTAGTCTTGGTGCTTTACCATTTGGATGGCCGCCTGTATATAACCCAGAGCGAACGAATACGCATACCGTCGTTTTGTATCTCCATCAATTAATGGTACGTGATCGGGCATAATCATCCCGTCGTATTCGACCTCTTTGTAGACCGACATGCATTTAAGCATGTCGACATCGCCATCATCTGGGAACGCCTCACGAAAATTCAGGACGTTCCCCCTAATATTTCGGAAATGTACATTAAAGAGTTTTTTGCGTTGACCGAAGTAACGTATTACGTCGTAAATCTCTTTGGCGGGATCGGACAACATCTCACACACTGTGCCTTGACAGAAATTAAGACCGTGATATGGACTGGGCACAGTGTCGACGAATCGTTTTAATCCTTCGACAGAGCCGAGTACCGAGGGCACGCCTCGAAACCCTCCCTTTGGCATTCCAGGATCGTTCGGATGGCAAGCAATCCGAACTTTAGCTTCTTCAGCCACCGGAACTACAGCTTTGAGGAAGTACTCAATCCGCTCCCACATCATCTCTTCGGTTCCGTGAGCTAATCTATAAATTTCTGAGTCTAGGATTGCCCTCTCATACTCGAACGCACTGCACATGGCACCCCCTCGGCACGGAGCATCGTGGCTGCGGACGATGCCCAGGAGAGTAAGGTTATATTTCACCGTGGGAATTCCTGCCATTCCACAATTCCGGATCATTGCGCAAATCTGATCAATCTCGCGGTCGCGCTCAGGGCTTTTGCCGAGAAGAATGTTGGGATAATCCGCGACTGTAATGGGGACCGAGGCTAAAGGAAGAGGGACTATTTCGAGCTTGATTCCGAATGAATCAATGTGCTCACGTAGCCTTATGAGGCTCTCCACCGACCAGTTCTCATCGTAATGTCGGGATGGTAGATCACTACAAATATGTCTCAGACCAAATGAAGCGAGATAACGAAGCCATTCATCTGAGTTCTCACCTTGAGTTCCAACCTTCATTAAAGCTGGCCGGGAGGATGTGGTTGTTGGTCCCACACCTACTTCTGCCGCGCTGTCGACAGGGGGCCTAATGCCAGCTTTATTCAGAATCATCATTCCTGACACTCTTTGACATTCTCGTCGATACGTCGGCTTCGTAGTGGTGATGATCGACTGGTTTTTTACGGCTCCGAGACTTAAATTCGTGTACTAACTCGATGAGACGGTCCACAGCAGCATTGAAGATTTTTTCGCCCTTATCCTTGTTGGCTAGCGTTGGATCGCCGTTTGTCCCGCTATTACTGAAGGCGGACCAGATGTCCATATATCGAACTGGTGATCCTTGCATCAAGTCGAGCCATATAAAGGATGAGGGAGGCTGACCCATGTCACAGCGCGCTTTATCCATTTGAACGCGATTCGGATCAAGATAGAGGTATACGGAAGTCTCTAGTTCGCACGCGTGCGACATGCCGCCCGGTATTGGAGATTCTCTGAGCGACTTAATCACCTCTGCTGCCAGAGCTGGCCAGATGAATGCGGCACAGCTGACGCCCGTCTCAACTATGGTTTGCCGGGCGACCAGATCGAGGATTGGCATATTCGATCCGTGACCATCAGCAATGAGAATACGTTGGAAGCCATGGTGCGCCAAGCTCCGAGTTATGTCGAGAACGAAATGATATAGATGTTCAATGCCGACATTGATGGTTCCCGGAAAATCCATATGATGAGCTTCGAATCCATAGGGGATCAAAGGCATTAGCAAAATATCGTTCTCAGCTTTTTCCGCAGCCTTTTCGCAGATATTCCAAATCAAGAAGTTATCTACATCGAGGGGCAAGTGGTGACCGTGATCTTCCACAGATCCAATCGGTAAGAGCACCACTGGCTGCCGCGCAACGGCTTCTCCTAATTCGGGCCACGTATAATGCTGATATAGATACTTCTTTTTCATGTCGGCCTCTGTGCCCTATAGCAGATTTTAAACCGGGAAGCGAAAGAAATGTTCCCATCGGAACTGGCTCACAATGTGTCTCGAAATGTTCATAGCACAATGTGAACAGAGCTTCCTCGATGTCGCTTAATTCAATGATGCTGAGTGTGCTGGAGCAATCTCGCAATGCGAAATTTATAGTGCGTGCCTCGGCGACGCGGGGTCTTTTAATACCCCTAAATTATGGTCGTGACCAATACGTCTCAGGGGGACTCCGGCCGTGGCGCATAGCGCTCTCTGACCATGAAGATATATGAAATCACCCCCACTACGAGGAAAGCACAGCAAGCAAACATAGGAGCTTCGTAGTTACCCGTGCGTTGCTTTAGCCAACCAGTAAAGATCGGCGCGATTATCCCAGCGACGCTTGCTGCACAGTTTTGCAGCCCGGAAATCAGGCCGATCGCGGAAGCCGGAATCAACGTTTGGGTCAAGGCCCAATAGTTAGCGGTTGCGAGTCCGAGTCCCGACAATGAAACTATCGAGAACGTCAATGCAGTAGAAAGGGAAGACGAGCGCGCGCCGATCAGCTCAGTAGATGCGAAGATAAAACCCAGGATCGTAAACCATTTCCTCACTGAGACCGGATCGCCTCCACGACCTATTGCAATATCTGCCAACCATCCTCCCAGTGCAGCAACGACGGCCATTCCGCCAAAGCTGAAAAATGTGTACATCCCCATCTGTGTAAACGTCAAATGCCTCCTCTCTACGAAGTACGCAGGCATCCAGGTCAAGCAGAAATAAACGAAATACATGTAGGAGAATGTTGCGATGATCGTTCCCCAAATCACCGGACTAGCTACTAGGGTGCGGAACGATAATGTCTCTTTACTGCTCCGTTTGATCGGCTTCCGGCCGGGATTCTCCTTCACCATTAGAATCCATGGGACTAGCCATACAAGCCCACTTGCCCCTACTACTAAGAACATTGTCCGCCAATCGTGACGCGTGATTAACCATGCGGCCAACGGAGTGCCAATACCTGGGCCGATCTTAGTACCTGTCATATACAGACCCATCGCCAGCCCGCGCCTGCACTCGGCAAAGTTCAAACGAATCCATTTGGCGCTCGCAGGCACCGAAATCGATTCCCCGACGCCCACGAGGATCCGCAACGTGATCAGTCCCTCCACTGAGTTCACTAGCGAAGTACCGGCAGACGCCACGCACCAAAACAATAGTGCGATTGCATATGGCCATTTAACCCCGTAACGGTCAACTATCCATCCGGCCGGTAACTGAAGTGCCGCATACGCCCAGAAGAATGCTGAGTTCACTGTTCCCCGGCCCGTTTCGGAAAGACCAAACGCTCTGCAAAAGTCCGGCATCGCAAGAGCGACGGCGATATTAGATCGAGAGATGTAAGCGATGATCGCTGCTAAGCTAAGCAGCCCAATAATTGCCCAGCGACGCCCATAATCCTCACTTAGGCCATCGACGGGTGGTGCGCCCACGCCTCCGAGAATAGGGATTGCGACATTAGCATCGGCCTTCATTTCACCACCGTGCTACTTGCGCCCTGTGCACACTGCGGCTGGAATAACTGTACCCACTTGAAGTCTATAGCTTTCAACTTTCCTTCCATCACTTCGAATGCTCTCAACCCCACCAGGCCTCTCCTTCTGCGAGGTGAGCTTTTACAACATCTGGATTGAGTTCTACGCCAAGACCAGGTCTCTCATTCACGCGAATGAATCCGCCCTCGATATAAGGCCCATCAATCTGGAGTAGTTGGTCCATCCAACCACCCCTGCCAGTTATAGTTTCACACGCGATAAAATCTCGGATCGAGGCCGCCCATTGGCAGGTTGCCCACGTATTAAGCTGGCTGCCTGTATTGTGCGTTGCTATGGGCAAGTCGTACACCTCAGCCATGTCCGCAATGCGTTTCGTCTCGAGAAATCCGCCGCTATTTCGAAGGTCCGGATTGAGAATGTCTAGCGCCTGATTGATGATAAAGTCATTGAAACCCTCGCGACGCTCTAGATTTTCACCGGTGCAGATCGGAACATTGGAAGCTTCCACAAGGCGCTTCCACGAACCGGAGTAGTCAACCCCAAGCGGATCTTCCAACCAGAGCGGTTTTATGTGTTCGACGGCTTGGGCCAGCTGAATTGACGTGCGGAGGTCGTACTCCCAATGGCAGTGGACCATTATGTCGTGATCCCACCCAATTGCCTCGCGGCAATTTTCGAAACCTTGCCCAATCTCGGCCAACTCCCTCGTCGTTAGTACCCGATTGCCAAGATCCCGAGCTTTATCCGTCGCGGGATTCGAGTTATTAACTCCAATCTTGTGCGCTGTAAAACCTCTTGGATCGGACTTTACCTTTTCCGCCCATTCCCGACAAGATGCCTTGTCGAGCATGTCTTTTGGCGCTGCATGATCGTACACACGAACTTTCTCTCGAAACGCTCCTCCCAATAGTGTTGTTGTCGGGACACCCAAGAGTTTCCCAGCTAGATCCCACAGCGCCATTTCAATGCCGCTCGCCGCTCGCATGAGCATGTGCGCAGAACCGTCCGTTCGGGTACCGCTGAGACTTTTCCCACCCCTGCCTAGATAGGTATAAATGGCATCAATGCCCAAGGGATCCTTCCCTATTAGCCAGGGCTTCAACTCCAATATTTGTTCTTTGGTTCCAATTGATGGAGTGCCATACGCTTCAGCAATGCCGTAGATCCCACTGTCCGCGGTGATTTTCACTAGAGTATAAGTTCGGTCACCGGAAAGAACCATGCATTGAACATCGCGTATTTTGTGTCGGTGCGATTCCCCGAGTAGCTGAAAATGAGCAAGCAAAGGAGCGGCACCAACGATCGATAGAAACTGACGTCGCGACATCGCGGACTTCATCTAGCTTTTCCCCTTTGCAGGCATTGAAACCCCTTAGTCTGGATACTTCTGCAGTGGAACATATGCTGACTAATACATCCGCAGGCTATCTGACAGCTCTCTCATAACAACAATTATGCAAGCTCCGCTGTAGGCAGTCTTCGTTCGCATTTCTGCTCACCAGATTACCTTGAAGGCTAGCTGAATTTCGCGGGAATCGTTCGTGGTTCCCAAGATTGCGCCGGCGCCATCCTGTCGATTACCGACGGAATCGAATACGGTGTTGCTACTAAGTGGGGCTTGGAAGTTGGGGTGATTTAAAACGTTAAAGAATTCCACGCGAAATTGCGTACTGAATGTCTCGGAGATACGTCTGAACGCCGTATTCTTGTATACCGAAAAGTCAAGGTTATAAAATCCAGGGCCCGATAAAATGTTACGTCGGGCGTTTCCGCGCAAATTAGTACACAGTGGGAAGGGCAACGAGGGGTTGCAATATTGGTTGTAAAAGCTTTGTGAGGGAGCCGTAGGGAACGAAAAACAGTCGAGTTTGATGTAGTGATTGATGTTCCCGGCATTTACGAGCGACCGGCAGCTTGGCCCGCCGAGACGGTTGGGAAAGGCGAATGGATCGCTGCTGTTCTGGCCCAAGGGGTCGCCGCCAAGCAGAACCGTGAAAGGCTGACCATCTTGAGCAGTGAAAATACTTCCCAGTTCCCATCCACCCAAGAACTTTTGCGCCATAGTGTCAGAGACGTGAGCACCCGGAAGCTCCCAAATCGCACTTAAGGATAGGACGCGAGGCGTGTTGAAATCCGAATATGACCTGTTGAGTCTTTGATCATACCAGTGGAGACTACTCAGGGAATTGCCGTAAGAATCAGATCCCGCGCCACTGGAGCTCGTGTCCAAGCTCTTCGACCAAGTATAAGAACCTTGAAATTGGACACCATGACTCAAGTGCTTCGTTGCCCCTATCTGCAGCGAGTTATAAGAAGAATCACCATTCCACCATAAGGAGCGAATGGCCCCAAAATTAGGGTTCAAGGTAGGTAACGGTGTCGTTGGATTCGTTGAATAGGGAAACACATAACCTGCCGAGGTCAGCGTCGGCAAGGTCATGTCTGAGTCATCAACCTTGAACTGCTGATGAACTCCGCGGGAACCCATATATCCAACAATGACCGCAAAGTTCTGGCTGAGCTGACGTTGAACATTAAGGTTCCAAGTCATCACATAGTTCCGACGCGGATGCTGTTCCACGGATGCTGTATTAAGTGTTTGCGCGGTGAGTAAAGGAAATCCGCCAGCGTAAAAAGTTCCGTTCAATCCAGTTCGTACCGCCCCTGTTTGAATAAACGGCGCGGCGTTCGCTTCCAATAAATCCATCACGTATGGCAATGGCAGGACATCGAATACTCCGAAAGCGCCATGCACAACTGTTTTGGCGTCACCTTTTGGATCCCAGGCAAAACCGAGCCGCGGCTCGAAATTTCTGAGTGTTGGATTGGCGAACAATTGGCCACCTATTTTTGGCGCAGGATCGGTGAGATGGATGAGGGTTACGTACTTGTTAAAAATTTCATACGGCACGGTAGCGAATTCGTACCGCAAGCCTAGGTCAAGAGTCAGGTTTTTCCGAACTCTCCAATTGTCTTGGATGTAGGCGCTAAAGATCGTCTGGTGAACATCGTGTGGTGATTGCGTTATAACGGCTAGAAAGCTTAACGGCTTATTCGTGAGGAAGTCAGACAATGACCCGAAGGACCAATCTCCCGAACCCCCTTTTGGGGCTGTATTGTTGCGAATATTCTCGATCGCAACGCCGAACTTCAAGCTGTGCGTCCCATGCGTAAGGAACGCATCGTCGTAAGCCTGAAGTGAGGTATAACCATGCACAACGGCTGCCGCACCACTAATACCCCCGGGCTCATTCGTAAACCCCGACATGAATATTCGGGCCGCGTATTGTCCGGGTATCGCCGCAAGGGACTTGTCCTTTGCTATGGGATTGATAGCGCCCATGTCTTGATTGATAACCGCGGCGGTTCGACTTCCTCCTACGTGGAAAGAGTTCAGTAGTGTGGGGCTGAAAATGTGCGTCCATTCAACTACCCCAAGTTGCCGGCGAATATGGTGCCCTTTCAAAGTTAAGTTCAACTGGTCCGGTGCTGAGTACGGATTGTTGTCGAACATGTATGTACCCGAAATGCTGTTCTGCGCAGACACCGAATGATCGATACGCGTGGTGAAGAAGTTTTCAGACAAGACCTGCTGACCCGTAAACGAGTAGATTCCCGTGTCGCCGGCTGCAGGAATATTCGGAAGTGCATAAAGTTTTAAGTATTGCGCAGCTGCCGGATCGACATTGACGTGCCCAGACGTCAAATCCCCGTTGCGCGCAGCGACAGAAGGCACGATGGCCTGAGTGGCGATTCCCTTGCTCTGTAAGATTCCTTCGTAGTCTCCAAATATGAACGTGCGACTCTTCACAATGGGGCCGCCAGCCGACCCACCAAACTGGTTGCGCTGGAATGGTGCCCTATACGGACGACCGCTGGTGTCGTAGTCGAAGTAGTTCCTAGCGTCAAGAATGCTATTTCGAAAGAATTCGTAAGCGCTACCGTGGAAAGCATTCGTGCCGGACTTAGTGATCGCATTAATGACGCCACCTGAAGTTCTACCGTACTGCGCCGTGTAGTTACTAGTGATAACTGAAAATTCTTGAATAGCATCCACGCCCAGTGCTCCTCCAAGAACATTTGTAGGACCACCATTTGCGTAGTCGTTGACGCTCACGCCATCTAGGCGGTAGTTATTTTGCACCGGCCTGCCTCCGCCGATTGATAGCTGGGCGCCAAAACCCTTTAAACCACGATCCAACCCCGAAGCTGCATTGAACGAACTCTGAAGGCGCACGACACCAGGTTGCAGGGCAGCGAGTTCAGTCCAGCTACGGCCATTGAGCGGCAAGTCTCGAACGGTTCTAGATTCCACCGTCGTTACCAACTCCGCTGAACCCACCTGAACGACTGGAGTTTTCTCAGTTACCTCAATTGTCTCAGTGACTTGGCCTACTTTCATTGTTATATCAATGACTTGGTCACCACCGACGTTCAGGGTGATACCGGTACGCGACGCGCTCCTGAATCCGGAAGCGGCAACAGTAATTTCATAACTGCCCGGGAGAAGATTGGGCGCGGTGTACAGGCCGTCCTTATCCGTCAGAGCTTTTCGCGTTATCTGAGTCGACATATTTTCGATTGTGACTTCTGCGCCCGGCACAGCGGCGCCAGAAGGATCGGTTATTGTTCCCGAGAGGGTCGCTCCTGTTACTTGGGAGAAAGCTTGCCCCCCGAATAGGGCCCCTACGGCCAAAACGAGTAGGACGATAAGGTGTGATCTCTTTCGCAGGTGGAGGCGCATGTTAGTTTCCTCTCTCGGACAGGTTCGAATTACAGATGGGATTAGTAGTCCAAAGCTTCTGCTCCTGTCAAGCATATTGTCATAGACATGACAGACAGGTGTAAAAACCGTTAAATCGTCGTTGCTGAGGGGGTTCTGGGGATTCCTGCACGCGAGATAATGGTTCAAAACGAATCTTGTCCTACATATTTCAAGGTGCTCCAATTAGAGACGCGAGCGGCCAAGGGTAAAACAGAGCTCGCCAAGGGTAACGGATGAACGATATTGGGTAAACCGGGGTTCTGCCGGTTGAGGGGAATTGCTGATTTAGTGCCCGACTTTGAGCGAACGTAGCGTTAGAGGCAAACTGCACCGCCGGGCGACTGAAGGCTGAGCTGCTGACTTAAAAGAACAGGCGAAGATTCGAGCGATTGAACATTGTCGCAGCGGAGCGCGCTGCCCAGAGCGCTGACCTTCATTCGGACATTCTGCCGTGGATCTGATCGGTCTGACTCGTCGATGCAATCTTTGCAAAACTTCCGACACTTGGTTGCGATCAAGCGGCCGACCCGTGCTTCTGCTTCGATTGTGTTGCCCGCCATATGAGGTGTTAGCGCAGAATTCGATAGTTCAGGATTGGGAAGCGTTGATGTGGAGATATCAGCAACCGCTTTCTATGTCCAAACCCGGCGAGAAGTGGGTCCCGATGAACATCATTTTCAGCTTGCAAGATCAGGTGAAGTGAGTCGCGACGGCGATCATTAAGCGCCGATGGACCTAGGTCGAGGTCCAGCCATTGAACTGCAAAAAGAGGGGGGCTTAGGCAACTGATCCGCTCTGGCATGGCGGCGCACGGGAAGCCTGGCATTATGGACATCAGTGGGAAACGGCGCGATCTTTCCACACGATTTCGCGATTGGGACTACGATTTTTTGAAAGGGGCGGCCTTGATCACTGTTCTCGCCGCAGGTACCGATTTCCCCGTCGTTCGGATGATGTGCGATGGGTAGCACCCATTGATAAGCCAGGCAACGTTATTGGCATCGGCCTCAATTATTCTGCTGATGCACTGGAGTCTGGTATGCCGATTCCGGGGATCCGTTATTTTCATGGAGACACCAAGACGGTAGTCGGCCGGTACGACAACGTTCTTATTCCACGCAATACCCTCTCTAATTAGCACCAGGGGAAAAAATCGCCTTCGTTTACATGTAATACGAGTCAAATGTTTGCTTTATGATTGTTGATATGGGATATTACGAGGATGAGCTCAGGACCTCGAAAAGCAATGTTTTAACCTGTCGAACAAGTCAAGATCTTGTGCGAAAAACAATTCGGTAACTCAGGTGTTCCAGACGGAGCTTTTTCTTTGCCCAGATTAGCTAGTACGATATCGACGACTGCTACTGAGCCATCTCGCCTTCCCGACCGAATTTACGAGGAAATTTTGGAACAAATAGTCTCGGGAAAGTTTTCTGTCGGCGATCGGCTGCCTTCAGAAAACCAGATCGGGACTGAGTATAAGGTATCTCGAGCTGTGGTGCGCGAGGCTTTATCGCGCCTCGCAGCCGACGGAGTTGTAGTGAGCCGGCAAGGAGCGGGGACATTTGTGCACCGAATCCCGGGCCGGGAGTTTCTTCGATTGGCTCCCATCGGAGGAATCGCAGATTTGATGCGATGTTTTGAATTCCGCATTGCATTGGAGGGCGAGGCTGCGTATCTTGCCGCTCAACGCCGCACTGACGAGAATTTGGCGGCAATTGAAGACGCATTCAAGAGACTCGAAGAAGCCAATATTGCCGGAGAAGTGGGCGTCGAACTCGACATCAGTTATCACGTGGCAATCGCACGGGCGAGTCGTAACAATCTGTTCATGCAAACGCTTGACGCTTTGGCTGTTCACACCTTCAACGGAATGAACATTACGCGAAACTTGTCATTGACCAGCAATCGCAAACGGCTGGTGTTGGTTCAGGAGGAGCATCGCCGCATTCTTGAGGCTATACGTGTTGGAGATGAAGACTTGGCCCGGCGAGAGATGCGGACTCACATTGACAATGCCCGACACCGCGCTCTAGGGGCTAGCGTAGAACCGGAATAACCACGCCAGACGTGAAGTATTGAGCGAAGCCTTAATGAAAAAAGAGCGTAAAAAGCCCCAGGAATTACGCAGCCATCGTTGGTATGGAGTCAACGATCTGCGTTCCTTTGGTCATCGTTCGCGCACGGCCCAAATGGGCTATGACGCTTCGGACTACGCGGGGAAACCCGTTATTGGAATTGTTAACACCTGGAGTGATATCAACCCCTGTCATACACATTTCAAGGAACGAGTTGAAGAAGTGAAGCGCGGTGTTTGGCAGGCTGGCGGTTTCCCTTTAGAAATGCCAGCTATGACGCTGTCTGAACCTTTCCAAAAACCTACCACGATGCTCTATCGGAACTTTCTAGCGATGGAGGTAGAG
>CATPBY010000088.1 GCA_955652845.1 uncultured Terriglobales bacterium
GTGCAATTGGTGTGGGACGGTATTGCGGACTTTAAAGCATAGCCAACTGGTGGCGCGGGGCGCCCTCGCCACATAGACTGCCGGTCCCTGAAATCCGACAGCCGAGGGCGGTGTCGCTCCCTAGCAACTACTTGAGCGGCACCAGTTTCTCTACTAATTCCGAGTAGTCTTTCTTCTCCAGCCCATGTACCTGCCTGTTGTATTCATCGACCTTGCTGGAGTAATTCATGGAGCAGAATTTCGGGCCGCACATGGAACAGAAAGCCGCTTCTTTATAGAAGTCGTCGGGAAGAGTTTCGTCATGCATTGCGCGCGCGGTTTCGGGATCAAGGGACAGCGCAAATTGTTTTTCCCAATCGAACTTGTAACGGGCATAGCTGAGGGCGTCATCGCGGTCCTGGGCGCCGGGACGATGGCGGGCGATGTCGGCGGCATGGGCCGCAATCTTGTAGGCAATGATGCCATCCTTCACGTCTTTCTCATTTGGCAAACCCAGGTGCTCCTTGGGCGTGACGTAGCACAGCATGGCCGCGCCATGCCATCCGATCATAGCTGCGCCGATGGCCGAAGTGATGTGGTCGTAGCCCGGAGCAATATCGGTAACCAGCGGGCCCAAAGTGTAGAACGGAGCCTCGTAGCAGAGCTCTTTCTCTTTGTCCACCTGCTCCTTGATCTTGTCGAGGGGCACATGTCCCGGACCTTCAATCATCACCTGAACGTCATGCTCCCAGGCTTTCTTGGTAAGTTCGCCTAGAGTTTTCAGTTCTGCAAACTGGGCCTGGTCACTAGCGTCGGCGATGCAGCCGGGACGCAGACCGTCGCCCAGCGAAAACGACACATCGTGCCTGGCAAAAATTTTGCAGATGTCGTCGAAGCGCTCGTAGAGAAAATTCTGTTGGTGATGATGAGCCATCCATTGCGCAAGGATCGCGCCGCCGCGGCTCACGATTCCAGTAATTCGCTTCGAAACCATGGGCAAATACTGAATCAGAACGCCGGCATGAATGGTCATGTAGTCCACGCCCTGCTCGGCCTGCTCCTCGATCACCTCCAGCATGACCTCGGCATTCAGATCTTCAACGCGCTTGACCCGCGAGATGGCTTCGTAGATGGGTACGGTGCCGATGGGAACGGGCGAATGCCGCAGAATCGCCTCGCGAATCTGGTGGATGTTGCCCCCGGTGGAAAGATCCATCACGGTATCCGCGCCATAGTGCACCGAGGTGTGCAGTTTCCTGAGTTCTTCGTCAATGTTGGAAGAGACGGCGGAATTGCCGATGTTGGAATTGATCTTGCAAAGTGAAGCCACTCCGATGCACATGGGCTCCAGTTCAGGATGATTGATGTTGGCAGGGATTATCATGCGTCCGCGCGCCACTTCGTCGCGAACCAGTTCCGGCGAAAGTTTCTCGCGACGGGCCACGTAGCCCATTTCTTCCGTGATCACGCCCTTGCGGGCATAATGCATCTGCGAAAAGTTGCCATCGGCGTTCTCAGAGCGGCGCCGCGCAAGCCAAACCGCTCGTGACTCGGAAAGGCCTCGTTCATTATCCTGCACAGTGGTGCCGTGGCTAGCCGTGCCATTGCTGGGAATCATGCGAATGCGGACCTCTGGGAAGATTTTAGTTAGAAAACAATTATACGCCGCAGGCTGCGGAAGCCGAGGAGATGCGATTCGCCCAGTTGCGGAAGATCTTGAAGCGTCCTCCTAACGCTTTTGCCTTTTATCCGTCTAACCGGAGTCCTAGAATCAACTATCTGTCTTGATGAGGTAGTCCATGCGACTTTGCTCTCTCTTGAGTGTTTGTATTCTGCTGGCCGCCGCCAGCCTCGCCCAGTCCGCTCCAGCCAGGCCGGGACTGGGTTTCAGTATCGACAATATCGATAAGACGGTGGATCCCTGCGTTGATTTTTATCAGTACTCCTGCGGCAATTGGCTGAAAAATACCGAAATACCGCCCGACCAATCACGTTGGGTCAGCTTTGTCGAGCTTGATCAGCGCAACCAGGAAATCATGCGGGAAATCCTGGAGAAAGCCTCCTACGGAGTTTCGGGCGGGGATCCCATTGATCAAAAAATTGGCGATTACTACGGCTCCTGCATGGACGAGAAGGCCGCAGACGCCAAAGGTCTTGACCCGCTCAAGCCGGAACTCGCCCGCATTGCCAGTGTCAAGAATAAAGCCGCACTGATCGATGCCATCGCAAGGGTGCAGTTGATCGGGCCTAATCCACTTTTCAACTTCTACCCCTCGCCGGATTTGCACAACGCCGCCCAGGTCATCGCTTACATCGATCAGGGTGGCCTCAGCCTTCCGGACCGCGATTACTACCTCAAGGAAGATTCCAAAATGGCTGAAGCCCGCAAGCATCTGGTGGAGTACGTAACCCAGGTACTCACGCTGGCAGGCCAGTCTCCGCAGCAAGCCGCCGAATCTGCCCAGACCGTTTTGCGAATTGAGACCGCGCTGGCAAAGGCCTCCATGGACCGGACCGCGCGCCGCGACCCCAGGACGCGCGATCACAAGATGACTCGCGATCAGGCCGTTAACCTCGGTCCGAACTTTCAGCTGACGCGTTACTTCTCGTCCATTAATGCCCCTGCCTTTTCGGAACTGAATGTCAGTAACCCGGACTTCTTCAAACAGGTCAATGGATTGCTTGATTCCGAGTCACTCGATGGACTGAAGACCTATGTGAGCTGGCACCTGCTGGACAACGCAGCGCCCTGGCTGTCGCAACCATTTGTAGATGCGAATTTCAAGATGCGGCAGGCACTCACCGGACAAGCCGAAATCAAGCCGCGCTGGAAGCGTTGTGTGGAGGCCACAGATAATGCGCTCGGAGAAGCAGTAGGGCAGCGTTTCGTAGAACTGACCTTCGGCGAGGATGGCAAACAACGCATGCTGAAGATGGTAGATGCGCTCGAGGCGTCACTGGATGAGGACATACGCGGTCTCCCCTGGATGAGCGATGCCACCAAGAAACAGGCCAAGGTGAAGCTGGAGGCGATTCGCAACAAGATCGGCTACCCGGATGTCTGGCGGGACTATAGTTCGTTGAAGGTCGTGCGCGGAGACCTGGTGGGAAATTTCCTGCGGGCAAATGAATTCGAAGCTCGCCGTCAGATCGCCAAGATTGGCAAGCCGGTAGATCGCAATGAATGGCAGATGAGCCCGCCCACGGTTAACGCCTATTACAGCCCGCCATTGAACGAGATCGTGTTTCCGGCGGGCATTCTGCAGCCGCCTTTTTTGATAAGTCAATGGATGACGCGGTGAACTTTGGCGGAATCGGAGTGGTTATCGGACACGAATTGACCCATGGTTTCGACGATCAGGGCAGGAAGTATGATCCGCAAGGCAACCTGCGCGATTGGTGGTCCGCCGAAGACGGCAAGGAATTCGAAAAGCGCGTAAGTTGCATCGCTGATGAATACAGCAGTTTTGTGGCCGTGGATGATCTCAAGCTGAATGGCCATCTGACCCTGGGCGAGAACACCGCTGACAATGGCGGAGCGAGGATCGCGCTGATGGCATTACGCAAAATAATGGCCCAGGTTCCCAGTGAAAAAACCGCCGCGAAAATCGACGGATACACTCCCGAGCAGCGTTTCTTTTTAGGATTTGGGCGAGTGTGGTGCCAGAAGCAGCGTGCCGAGGAATCACGGCGCCGCGTCACCGTGGACCCGCACTCACCAGGAAAATAACGCATTGACGGTGTGGTTCAGAACATGCTCGAATTCCAGCAGGCATGGGGCTGCAAGGCGGGACAGCCAATGGTCAGGGAGAATGCCTGCCGGGTATGGTAAGAATTTAGCCCGCAGAAAAATTTCAACCGCAAGTTGCGGATGGAATCTAACCGGGCGAAGTCCCATGCTGCACGGCGCGGGCTCTCGCCTATGACAAACACTGACTCGAAGTTACGTGATCTGCTGGGAGGGGTGTTGGAGCATGCTCTCGCCCATCTCGACAACCTGGATAACATTCCGGTCGCGGCCACTGCAGATCTCAGCACCCTGCGCCGGCGAATCTGTAAACCGCTCGCGAAGGAAGGCATTCCAGCTGACAGAATAATTGATGATCTGGTCAGCGACGTTCGAGGCGGCATCCTCGGGTCCGCCGGCGGTCGCTTTTTTGGCTGGGTAGTGGGCGCCGCGATGCCGGCTGCTTTAGCCGCAGACTGGCTCACCTCAGCCTGGGATCAGAACGCCGCGCTTTATGCTACCGCTCCCGCGGCTGCCGTAATCGAGGAAGCTGCGGGAGCCTGGCTGAAAGATATTCTTGGACTTCCGTCGCAGGCCAGCTTCGCTCTTGTGACCGGCTGTCAGATGGCTCATGTGACTGGTCTTGCCGCGGCGCGCCACTCTCTTCTGGCCAAGAGCGGCTGGGACGTGGAACAGCAAGGTCTGTATGGCGCACCAGCGATCCGCATTCTCTCCAGCTCTTTGCTGCACGGTTCGTTTGAACGGGCAGTTCGGCTGCTCGGTCTTGGGCTGGCCCAGGTGCACGTTCTGCCTTCCGATTCTGACGGTCGCCTCGAGCAGGGCGTCCTCGAAAGCGCGCTACAGTCCAATCCCTCGGCTCCGACGATTGTGCTTCTACAAGCTGGGGATGTGAATACTGGAGCCTTTGATCGCTTCGAGGCAATCATTCCGCTGGCCAAGCGATACGGGGCGTGGGTCCACGTGGATGGCGCATTCGGTTTGTGGGTGGCAGCCACGCCGCGCTACCGGCATCTGGTCAAAGGGGTCGAGGCGGCTGATTCCTGGGCGACAGATGGACATAAGTGGCTCAATGTTCCATTCGATTGCGGCTACGCTTTCGTCAACGACGCGCAGGCCCATCGAGCTTCACTGTCTCATCGCGCTTCCTATCTCACCCATGACGCGGAGGCGCGGGACGAAATGGATTGGAATCCGGAGTGGTCTCGCCGCTCCCGGGGGTTTGCCACTTACGCCGCTTTGCGTGAACTCGGCCGGGATGGAGTGGCGCAACTGGTGGATCGTTGCTGTGAGCACGCGCATTCCCTGGTGATGAAGATCGGCAGTCTGCTGGGAGCTGAAGTGTTGTGGGAACCGGCGATCAATCAAGGTCTCGTGCGGTTTCGCGATCCTGAGCCCGGAGCCTCTGAAGAAGATCACGACCGGAGAACTGAGGAAGTCATGGCCGCCATTTTATCTACAGGAGAAGCTTTCTTCGGTGGAACCACCTGGCGGGGACACCGTGCCATGCGAATAAGCGTGTCCAGCTGGCGTACCTCTGATAAAGATGTAGAACGAGTGGTAAACGCGGTTGCCAGCGTGCTGAAAGTTCCGGTTGCTCAATAGATTTTTTCGATTCTCAGAACGGCAACTACGCTATCTTTTGGACGACCGCAAAATGAAGCTGTACTCTGGTGTTGAAGCCCAGGTGTTCATAGAGTCCGATCGCCCGCGCATTGTCATGACGCACATGCAGAAAAGCTACTTCATCAAGGCTGCGAATCTGCTCGACGACTGAGCGAATTAGAGCTGCGGCGTAGCCCTTCCCCAGATGGTCTGGATGAGTGCACACCGCACTGACCTCAGTGTAGCCCGGCAGCTTCAACCGTTCCCCCGCCATCGCGACCAGCTTTCCCGCGACGCGAATGCCGCGATAAGTGCCCAACTCGCGTGTCCGCCTGCCGAATGGCCCGGGTTTCGTCAGTGCGGCAAGCGCCATCATCTCTGGAACGTCTGCCTCGCTCAATTCGATCAAGCCTGCTTCCGACGATGAAGTTCCGGAAGGCGGCCTGGTGCTCTCATAAACCATTTGCAGGACGGGAACCGTTGCCACGAGCTTCCAGCCATCCGGCAATTGAGGAGGTTCGTCCAGGAACAAACCAGTACGACTTTCCGCTCCCACCAAACCAGCGAGCGAATCGTAAGCTTCCTTGGTTGGCTCCACAAACGCTCCCAGCATGGTGACTTCCGCAGGAAACCTGCGGGCGAGTTTATTGCCCTGGGCGAATCTGGCCTGGTACGTCGTCAGCGCCCTCCAGATCACATTGTCCAGCTCGTGCATGTCGATTAGATCGCGTGTTCTTGCATTTGGATTCTGCCCATATGGATTCTGCGTCGGCGTAGACTTCGTAAAAGCATTTTTCCAACTCCGGCGGGTGCAATTTCTTGACAGGAA